>JANPOR010000113.1:0-3082 GCA_031428075.1 Hymenobacter sp.
TTGTAACGAGATTCCCGGACCAGGAGTGTGCCAGCTCGTGTGCCACTAAACTAGTCAAGCTGCGGTCGCCGGCCAGAATAGTAGGTGTTACAAATGTTAATCGCGGATTCTCCATCCCGCCGAAAGGAAAGCTCGGCGGCAGTACCAACAAATCGTACCGTTCCCACTGGTAAGGACCGTAGAGCTGCTCGGCCGCGGCCACCATCTTTTCGAGGTCAGCAAACTCATGGGTGGCCGCGGCCAGCGTGGCTGGCTCGGCGTAAATGCCGGTGCGGGGGCCGAGGGGAGCGAAGGCCAGGTCGCCCACCGCCAAGGCCATCAAGTAGGCCGGGATGGGCTGGGCCATGCGGAAATGGTACGTGCCACTGGAGTCGAGGCGCTGGGGGTTCTCGGCGCTCATCAGGGCCAGCAGATGGGACGGCACCTGCATAGTGGCCTCGTAGGTGAAGCGGATGCCGGGCGAGTCTTGGCACGGCAGCCAGGTGCGCGCCAAGATGGCCTGCGACTGCGTGAACAGGAAAGGCTCGGAGCCGGCTGTCTGCTCGGGGGCCAGCCACTGCAAAGCCGCCGCGTTGTCGGCCGTGTGGTAGCGGACGGTGACGGCCTCCGCGCCCGTTGGCAGTTCGATGCGCAGGGCCTGGCCCAACACGGCGTCGGTGGGGCCCAGGGAAAAGGGCAGGGGCAGGCCGTCGGTGTGGGCCCCCAGGGTCACGGCCTCTATGGTCAAGTCGCGGGTGTCAAGCACCAGCGCATCGGCCGACGCTGGCCGGGCCAGGTGCCAAGTGGCGGTGCCGGCTAGGGCGCGGGCAGTGAAGTCGACCACGAGGACCAGGTTGAGGTGGCGTACCCGGGCCGGGCCGGTGCCAGCGTAGCTGTGCGGGTCAGGAGGCGTGGGCAAGGAAGCGGAAGCAAATGGCATTGCAGCAGAAGAAAAATGGAAAAAATAACGGTTGGGGTTACCTCGGCCGGGCCGGGCAAAAGTACGCGGACGGTTTAGCTGTTCCAGTCCCAAACGGCAAGCCCGTCAAAATGCCGTAACTTGCCCCAATACGGCCCCGAAAGTCCCCGTGACCCCGCCGCGCACCGGCCAGTACAACAGCACAACCGCTTCCGGTACGCCGTTCATTTCGTCTTTTCGCTTCATGCCTTTGCCCCGTTTCCTGTTTCATCATTTTCTGGTCTTAGTGCTCAGTAGCTTCTTGGGGGCCGCGCTGCTGAGCGGCTGTGGCTCCAAGGAGGGCGGCCAGACCGCAGTAGCCGGGGGGGGCGTCGATGGTCCTCAGCCGTTGCTCGACAGTGTCTATGTGCAGCGAGCTTTGTTGGCAGTGCCGCAGTTCCGCAGCCAGCTGCTATGGGCGAAGAAATTTTACCGCGAGCGGCAATACCGTCTAGGTTGGTTCAAAAATAATCAACTGGTGCCCCAAGCCACCCAACTGCTCCAAACTATTGCTAAAGCTACTGACGAAGGTTTAGACCCTAAAAAGTACCAAGTCAAGGATCTATCTAAGCTATTCAATCTGCTTAAGATAGCCCCTGACGCGGCTCATCGTGACGTTTTAGAGCGGGAAATCGACGTGACTCTTTCGGGTACATACTTCAGTTGGGCGTCCGATTTCTACCGCGGCGTGGCCAATCCGCACGACGTCAAGAATACTGCTTGGCAGGTAAAACCCAATAAAATCAAGCTCAACAAAGCCTTGCTGACGCTACTTGGTGAGCGTAAAAGCAAGTACGGCTACTACGAATTTGCGCCTCTGCACCCCGAATACAACAACCTTAAAATAGCTCTGGCGGCCTACCGCACCCGCGAGGCGGCAGGGGGCTGGCCCGCCCTGCCGATGGCCCTAACCCTGCGGCCGGGGCAGTCGTCACCGGCGGTGCCGGCCCTGCGCCGGCGCCTGCTGACCTCGTCGCCCGATTCGGCGGCGCAAGTTTCGACCCTCTACGATGCGGCGCTAGTAAGCGCCGTCAAGGGCTTCCAAGCCGACGCCGGCCTGCGGCCCGATGGTGTGGTGAACGGGGCCACGGTGCGCGAGTTGAACGTGTCCATCGAACAGCGTATTGAACAGATTTTATTGAACATGGAGCGCTGGCGCTGGCTGCCCAAAAAGTTTGAGCCGGACTATTTAATGGTCAACATTCCCGAGTATCGGCTGCGCGTAGTGGAGAACGGCGAGGAGGCCCTGACCATGCGCGTCATCGTGGGAAAGACCCTCACGGCTACCCCAATTTTCAGCGACAAGATGGAGTATGTGGTACTGGCGCCCTACTGGAACGTGCCTTTTAGCATCATCGAAAATGAGCTGAAAGACAAACTCGCGGCGGATCCTCACTACTTAGACCACCTCGACATGGAGGTGGCGAAGGGCAACGGCCGCAAGGCCACTATCGTCGACCCCGCTACCGTTGACTGGGCCAACGTAACGCAAGATAACTTCAAGTACACACTGCGCCGCCGCCCCGGCCCCCAAAACGACTTGGGCGATGCCAAGTTTATCTTCCCTAATTCGAACGATATCTACCTGCACGACACGCCCCACAACGAGTTATTTTCGCAGGTCAGCCGCAACTTTAGCCACGGCTGCGTGCGGGTAGAAGAGCCCATTAAGTTGGCTACGTACCTGCTGCGCGACAAGCCTCAGTGGGACCAGCAAACCATTCTTGACAGCATAGCCACACGCCGCGAAAAGTACATTACGCTCACTAAAAAACTGCCCGTTTACCTCGTCTACCTCACGGCTTGGGCCGACGCCGACGGCCATGCTCACTTCCGCGACGACATCTATGGCCACGACAAAGAGCTTGCGCATGAGTTGTTCATTAGGTCGACCGGAACGGGACTGGTGCCGCGGTTAGCAAAACGGGTGCCGTCTGCCAAAGTACAGGGACCCGCCACCACTAGCAAAAGCGGTTAGCGAACAACGGTGCGCGACCCACCAATCACTACCGATATCGTAGTAGTGCGAAAGCCCGGTTGCTTCGGCAAACCAGGCTTTCTTCTGCGGTGATAAGCCTGCCCCCTGAATTGATAGATAAGCGCCAAGAGGCCCTACTGTTTACACTTGTAATTACAAGTGTAAAC
>JANPOR010000114.1:0-2538 GCA_031428075.1 Hymenobacter sp.
ATGTCGGGTCCGGAACTTGGCCAGGGCCGCGGCCAGCTCATCGATATCAATGGGCTTGAGCAGGTAGTCGACGCTGTTTGTTTTGAAGGCTTGCAGGGTGTAGGCGTCGAAGGCCGTCGTGAAAATGATGGGCAGCGTGAGCCCGGCCCGCTCGATGAGCTGGAACCCGGTGCCGTCTTCGAGGTGGATGTCGAGCAAGAGCAAATCAGGGTGGCCGGGCTGGCCGGGGCCCTGCCCCGGCGTGGCAAACCAGGCCAGTCCCTGGGCCACCGAGGGCAGCTGGGCCAGCACCCGGATGGCGGGGTCGCACTGCCTGAGCAGGCCGGCCAGCCGCTCGGCGCTGCGGGGTTCGTCTTCGAGGAGGAGCACGTTCATGGCAGCGGCAACAAGGGTAAGTCGACGACAAAATAACCGTCGGCTTCCGCCACCCGTATGGGTCGGTCGGTGAGCAGCCGGTAGCGGCTAACGATGTTTTGCAGCCCCACGCCCGTGGAGACTTCCGGTGCCAGCCGCCGCTGTACCGGGTTGGCCACCCGCAGGCAGTTGCCGGCCAGCGCGATGGTCACGCGCAGGGGTTCGGCAGCGGAGAGGCGGTTGTGCTTCACGGCGTTTTCGAGCAGCAGCTGCAAGGTCAGTGGGGCAATGGCGTAGCCGTCACGGGCGGCCTCGGGCACGTCGAGGGCCACAAAGAGCTTGCCCTCGAAGCGCACGGTGAGTAAAAAGGTATAGGCCGCCAGAAAGTCCAGTTCCGTACGCAGGGGCACCCGTACTTGGTCGCGCTGTTCCAGAATATAGCGGTAGGCCTTGGCTAGGCGGCTAACGAACTGCCCCGCCAGCCGGGCGTCGGTGTCCACGAGCGAGGCCAGGATGCTGAGGCTGTTGAACAGAAAATGCGGGTTCACCTGGTTACGCAGGGCGTCGAGCTGGGCCTGCACGGCGGCGCGCTCCAGGCGCTCGGCGTGCAGCTGCAACTGCTGGATGCGCCGGGTCGAGCGCCGGTTGGCCGTCAGGTAGAAGGCTGCGAGCAGGGCTAGCACGGTCAGGCCGTTGTTCATGCGCCGGCGCTGGCGGTCGTCGTCGGCCGGCTCGCCGGGGTCCCGGCCCAGGGTGGGCCGCTCGCGCTCGAACCCTGCGTGCATCTGGGTGCGGACGAGCCCGAACAGCTCGTTGGCCGGCAGGGCCAAGCCTACCGCCACCAGCAGGGCCAGCCACTGCGGGGGCAGCCGCCAACCCCCGCTCCGCTGGCTCACCAGCCGCCCTTGCAACCAGTCCATCAGCAGTACCCAGCCCAGCAGCAGGCCGAAAATAAGGAGACCTTCCACCAGCAGAAAGGGCAGCTCGCGCAGCAGAACTGCGCCGTTCCATCCCGGCAAGTTTTGGTAGAGCCGGATGGGCCAATAAATCAGCAGCACGCCGAGCGCCAGCCGGGCGTGCTCGCGCAAGGGATAGCGGCGGGGCGAATCGGTGGCGGCCCCGGCGGCTCGAGACAAGGATTTTCTCATCGGCGACGCCCGACGGCAAGAATGGTGGACAGCGGCAAAGGTGCGAGCCCGTAGCTACCCGGCCAACAAAATAGCGCTGGCGGCCGAAAAAATCCGGTTGGAACGGCTATTTGTCCAGCCAGACAGGCCACGAGAGCATCAAAAAGTGTGGGGCAGTCGGGCTAGGCGGCCATCTGCACCGGTTCTACCGGTAATGGCCGGAAGCCGGGATACTGCTGCCGAAAACAGTCCTCCCACTCCTCGTTGAGCGCCTTGGTGCGGGCCTGCACGAGCAGGTGAGCACCTTTTTTGGTCCACTGCATCTGTTGCCGCTTCACCAGGCGCTTGGCCAGCACCGGGTTCACCGCCGACTCCACAAAGCTGGTGGACACGCGTTCCCCGTAACGACGACGTTCGGCGTAAGCCACAATGAACCCACTGTTCTGCTCTACAGTAGGTGTGAAAATCAGCAACCAGATTGCCTGATGGATTGAGCTTATCGTATTTTCTGGTCAGCCATTGGTCTTTTTGGTGCAGTTCGGCCAGGGTGGTGTCGCCCCGCACCCGCACGTGCCGGCTGATTTAGGGACTGATACCTACCGGATGAGTCCTGAGTTGGTAGCCCACGGCCAAGCGGTTATCGCCGAAGGTAGAAGGTGGAGCAACTGGTTGAGGCATGGCTTTCACCGGGAAGGGCGGCTTGGAAAGTTAACCCAAGAGGCTATTAACCATCACTGCCCCCCCCCACTTTTTGATGCTCTCTAACTCTACTTTGGCAGGTTAGGGCGAGTTGGTTTGGGGTCGTTTGGGGGTGTTGGCTTGGGCTCGCTGCATGACGGCGGAGAGCAGGGCCTCGTCCCGGTGCAGTAGATTTTGCATTTTTTGAGCCAGTACCAGTTTGAGGCTGGCGAAGGACAAGTTGGGAATCGCCTCGCGCTGGCGCACTTGCGTGTCGAGCAGCAGGTGCAAGCCCATCATGGTCAGGGCAATGTGATGCGGCCAGGCCGGCCAGGAGCGCGTCTGGTTCTGGTGCAGGCCGAGTTGCTGCTTGCCTTCC
>JANPOR010000115.1:0-20831 GCA_031428075.1 Hymenobacter sp.
GAAATGGCGGGAATAGGCAGGTCGAAGTGCTTGGCGAAGAGGTAGTCGCGCTGGTCGCCGCTGGGTACGGCCATTACGGCGCCGGTGCCGTAGCCGGCCAGCACGTAGTCGGCGAGCCAGATGGGCACGGGCGTGCCATCGACTGGATTCGCGGCGTAGGCCCCCGTAAACACCCCTGACACGTGCTTGACATCCGACATCCGGTCGCGCTCCGAGCGGCGCTTGGTGGCGGCAATGTACTCGTCGACGGCCCCACGCTGGGCGGGCGTGGTGAGCTGGTCGACCAGCTCGTGCTCGGGGGCTAGCACCAGGAAGGTGGCCCCGTAAATGGTGTCGACGCGGGTAGTATACACCTTGACGTCAACGTTTTCGTGGCCCTGCACGGGAAAGGTGACCTCGGCCCCGATGCTCTTGCCAATCCAATTGCGCTGCATTTCCTTCACCGCCTCGGGCCAATCCAGGGTGTTGAGGCCCTGGAGTAGACGGTCGGCGTAGGCGGTGATGCGCAGGTTCCACTGCGGCATCAGGCGGCGCTCGACGGGGTAGCCGCCGCGCTCCGAGAGGCCGTCTTTCACCTCGTCGTTGCTGAGCACCGTGCCCAGCGCCGGGCACCAGTTCACGTAGGTATCTTGCTGATACGCTAGGCGGTAGGGGAGAATGGCGGCCAGCTTCTGCTTTTCGGTCATCATCTGCCACTGCCCGGCCGAAAACTCGTGGCGGTCGGCTTCGTCGCCCGCGGCGCGGATGCCCGCACTGCCGCCTTCGGTAAACTTGGCTTGCAGCGTGCGGATGTGCTCGGCTCGGTCGGTGTCGAGGTTGTACCAGCTATTGAAGAGCTGGAGGAAAATCAACAGCGTCCACTTGTAGTACTGGGGGTCGGAAGTGCGCACCTCGCGGCTCCAGTCGTAGCTGAACCCCAGCTGCTGGAGCTGCCGGATGTAGGTTTCGATGTTCTTGTTGGTGGTCAGGGCCGGATGCTGGCCAGTCTGGATGGCGTACTGCTCGGCGGGCAGGCCAAACGAATCAAAACCCATGGGATGCAGTACGTTGCGGCCTTGCAAGCGCTGGAACCGGGCCACGATGTCGGAGGCAATGTAGCCCAGCGGGTGCCCCACGTGCAGCCCGGCCCCGGAAGGGTAGGGGAACATGTCGAGCACGTAATACTTTGGCTTGGCCGAGTTGTTATCGGCCTTGAAGGTGTGGTGCGCTTTCCAGTGGGCTTGCCACTTTTTCTCAATCTCCTGGGGGCTGTAGACGGGCATTTCTTCGCAAGTTTAATCGCGCAAAGGTACGAGGCATCCACCCTAGGCCGGCCAACGGTGGCACAGGCCCCCGCAAGGAAGTAGCGCCAAGTAGGGCGAACTTTGTAGTTAGCATTGCTAAATGATTACTGTGCAGCAACGCGGACTACCAAGTTCGCGCTATACCCGCGCTTTTGCCCTATGGCCCGCATCCCCAAAGAGTTAGTTGACCAGATTATTCAAACCGCCGACATTGTGGAGGTCGTCGGCGACTTTGTGCAGCTCAAGCGCAAGGGCCAGAATTTGTGGGCCTGCTGCCCGTTTCACAACGAAAAGTCGCCCTCGTTTTCGGTCAATCCGGCCAAGTCGCTCTACAAGTGCTTCGGCTGCGGCAAGGCCGGCGGCGTGGTGCAGTTCGTGATGGACGTGGAGGGCACCTCCTACGTGGAGGCCCTGAAGTATCTGGCTAAGAAGTACGCCATCACGGTTGAGGAAGAGGAAAAAACGCCTCAGCAGCAAGTCGAGCAAAACGAACGGGACTCGCAGTACATCGTATCCAACTGGGCCAAAGACCACTACCACCGCCTGCTACAAAATACCGACGAGGGGATGGGCGTGGGCTATGCCTACCTGAAAGAGCGAGGCCTGAACTTGACCACCATCCAAACTTTTGAGTTGGGCTACTCGCTCGACCAGTGGGAGGACCTGCTGAAAAGCGCCACGGCGGCCGGCTACGAGTTGAAATACCTCGAAAAAACCGGTCTCGTCATCAAGCGTGAAGACGACCAGGGCCATGACACCGGCCGGCGCTACGACCGGTTCCGGGGCCGCGTCATGTTTCCGATTCACAACGTGAGCGGGCGCGTAGTGGGCTTTGGGGCCCGCACGCTGAAGCGTGACGACAAGATGGCGAAGTACCTCAACTCGCCGGAATCCGAAATTTACCACAAATCGGATGTGCTGTACGGGCTGTTTCAGGCCCGGCAGGCCATCCGGCTTCAAGAGGTGTGCTACCTCGTAGAGGGTTATTTAGACGTGCTTTCGCTCTGCCAGGGCGGCATCAAGAACGTGGTGGCTTCGTCGGGTACCTCGCTCACCGAAGGTCAAATCCGGCTCATTAAGCGGTATTCTGACAACGTAACGGTGCTGTATGATGGTGATGCGGCCGGCATCAAGGCTAGTTTGCGCGGTACGGACTTGCTGCTCGAAGGCGGCCTGAACGTGCGCGTGGTGCTATTCCCCGACGGCCACGACCCGGACAGCTACATCCGCAAGGTGGGCGACCAGCGCTTCACCAAGTACATTGAAAACCAGAGTCAGGACTTCATTACCTTCAAAACCACGCTCGTGGCCCGCGACGCGGCCGGCGACCCGGTGAAGAAAGCCGAAGCCATCCGGCAGGTGCTCACCAGCATCGCCAAGGTACCCGATGCCATCAAGCGGCAGGTGTTTTTGCAGCAGACGTCGGCGACGTTTGGCATCGATGAGCAGGTGCTCATCACCGAATACAACAAGCTGGCGAAGCCCGCTACCGGGGCCCCGCGGCCGGCCACGGGGGGGGGCAGCGGCAATGCGCGCTCAGCCGCACCGGTGGCCGCCGCGCGTCTCCTCACGCCCGAAGAAGAGGCCGAAGCCGCCATGTACGGGGTCTTGGAGCCCGGGGCCCCTGCTGCGCCGGCCGCCGCCACGAACGCCGAAACCGACGATGCAGAAGGCGTCGACGTATTGCAACTCTGCGAGCGCGAAGTACTGCGCATGCTGCTGCTACACGCGGCCCGTAAGGTAGATACCGACGTGAGCGTGGCGCAGTACCTGCTGGGCCAGCTGGAGGAAGCGCCCTTCAAAACGCCCCTCTACGCCGAGCTGTGGGAAATGTGCCGCCAGGAATTACTGGCCGGCCGCTTCCCCGAGGCGCGGCAGCTGGGGCAAAGCGAGCGGGCCGACGTGCGCAGCTTGGTGTCGGACCTGGCTACGGAGCGCTACGATATCAGCCCCAACTGGCGGGTGAAGGAAATCTACGTGTTTAATGAAGTGGACCTACCTAAGGTGGCCTGCGACAACGCTGTGCTGCGCCTCAACAAGTGCCATGTGCAGCGCGAGTTGAACCGCCGCCTCGAAGCCCTGCGCCAGCCGATGCTCGACGACGCCGAGCTGTTCGAGAACCTGCGGGCCATCAAAGATTTGAAGCAGCTCGACAACCAGCTGGCGGGTTTGCTGGGCACGGTTATTCCACGCGGGGCCTAGTTTCACTAGTGCTGGAATTGTAAAAGAGCAATCCAACCGAAGAAATTATTGAGACGCTGCTGTGCAACTCTTGGACATTGCACCGAATCATACGAAGTATGAAATACGCAATTATTGCCTGCGCGTGTGCCGTGCTGTTGGGCAGCAGCGGCTGCAAAAAAGAGGGCCCCGTACCCGCCTCACACGTGCCCGCTTTAACGGTGATTTTCGGCGGATGGCAATGGGTGTCGAGCGTCGGCGGACTCACAGGGAAACAAGTGGAGACGGCCCCTGCCGGCTCGGAATACACCTACCGGTTCGACCGTGACAGCTCTTTTGTGGAGTGCCACAACGGACAATGCAGCGTACCAGGCAAGTTCAGCCTGCGAATGGAAAAAAGCCTTCTGTTTGGCGACCAGCGCTTGACGCTGGTGCTTCGGCGAAATATCGGGGGCGTTGTCGAACGCACCCGGTACCTTGTGGAGGAAATTTCGGACGAGCTGCGCATCAATGATGACTCGCCCGATGGTTTTGGGAATCGCTACGTTAGAAAGGGGGCGCATCTCAATCAATAGGGCAAGCGCTCTACCTGATAGGCAAGTCCGAAAACCGGCGCTTGCCCCGGGCAAAATACGCCCACACTACGCTGCCGGCCCAAGCCCCGGGGCGTTGCGCCACGCGCAGGTGAGGGCGGGTGGCGCGGCGCTGTGCTTGCCAGTAGGTACGTTTTTGGAAGAAGTGCCAGTGGGCGCGGGCCACGGCGCGGGCGTCGGCTCCGTGGCCGCCCAATAGGAAGCGCAGCCCGGCCACCCAATCCAGCACCACGCGCTGGGCGAAGGGCCCGGCCAGCTCGCCGGGGGCCGCGTTTTTAAAGAGCAGGGCCAAGCCGTTACGGAAGTTGAGGTACGTTTTGCGGGGGTTGGTTTTCGCCAGCGTGCCGCCGCCCACGTGGTGCACCGTGCTGCCGCCGTGGTACCAAACTTCGTGGCCGGCGTTCTGGAGGCGCCAGCAGAAATCGATTTCTTCCATGTGGGCAAAAAACTCGGGTTCCAGGCCCCCGAGGGTGCGCCAAGCGCTGGCCCGCACCAAGCAGCAGGCCCCGCAGGCCCAGGCCACCGGGCGCGGGTCGTCGTACTGCCCGCGGTCGGTTTCGGTGGTGTCGAACAGGCGGCCCCGGCAGAACGGGTAAGCCAGGCGGTCGAGGTAACCGCCGCCCGCGCCAGCGTACTCGAACCGCGTGGGGTCGGCGTAGGACAGGATTTTGGGCTGCACGGCCGCGATGCGCGGGTTGGCGGCCAGCAGGGCCCTCAGGGGGCGCAGCCAGCCCGGCGTCACGGCCACGTCAGAGTTCAGAAGCACAAAATATGTGCTGTCGAGTTGGGCCAGGGCCCGATTGTAGCCTTCGCAGAAGCCAAAGTTGCGTTCCAGCAGCAGTAGCTCGACGGTTGGAAAGTCGCGGGCCAACAGCGCCGCCGAGTCGTCGGTGCTGGCGTTGTCGGCCACCACTACGCGGGCCCCGTCGGTGTGGGCCGTCACGCCGGGCAGGAAGCGGCGCAGGAAATCTGCGCCGTTCCAATTGAGGATGACAATGGCCACGTCGGCGCACGCGCCGGCCCGGCCCGGAAAAGGCTGGTTGGCCGCCAAAGGCTCAGACGCCAAAGTTGCCCAGGTCGAGGCCGGGAATGTTGGGCATCAGGCCGCTGGTTTTGCGCTGTAGCTCCTCGCGGGCCTGTTCGCCGGCGGCTTCGAGGGCCTTGTTGGCAGCGGCCACCACGAGGTCGGCCAGCATGTCGCCGTCCTGGGCCGTGAGCAGGCTCGGGTCGATTTCGACCTTGAGCAGCTTGCGCTCGCCGTTGGCGGTGGCGCGCACCAGGCCCCCGCCGGCCTCGCCCGTGGCCGTGAGATACTGCAGCTCGTGCTGGGCCTGCTGCATTTTCTCTTGCAGTTCCTTCACCTTGCCCATCATGCCCATCATGTCGAAAGCCATACTAAAATGTGCCCTGAGGGCGTTTAAATGAAGTTTTATGTGCTGCTCAGTGAAGCATCGGTAAGGCCTTCTGGTATGAGCGTTTTTGGTTATTAATCTACTATGCTGATTTAACCGCCCCCTTTGAAATGTCTAAAGCCTCGTTTAAGTTGCTGAAGACATCGAAGACCGACAAATTTATGTCATCGATCGGTTCGAGGACGGTGGTGATTGCCAGAAAACCGTGTTCACCGGACGGTCAGGATATTAAGACAACCTCATTTAGTAGTCTGCAGAAAGCGGTTCCGTTCGCTCAGCATGCATAAATTGGATGATAACCTTCCGGCTAAGACGTCGTTCAATTACCCTACCCCGCATGGGGTGCTTCTACGCAAAGAACACGGAATACAGAACAAAACCACCCAGGATATGCAAAAGATACACCCCCTCGAAGAGGTGCTGAATACGCCGCAAAAGAAGCTCGCTTTCTTTCAAAATTTGGTCTTAATCGCCGCGGCCGATGGCTAGTTGAGCGCGGAGGAAAGCGAGTTTCTGCTGTAAATCGGCAATAAGTTGGGGCTGCAGCCCAAAGAGGTGCTGCCCATGGCCGACAACCTTGGGGTGCTCAGCTTTATTGTGCCGGCCGAGAGACTCCAACGCACTTTGGAGTTGCAAACCCTGGTGCAGATGATGCTGCAGAACGGCCGGATCGATGCCCGTGAGTACGGCTTATGCCAGGAGTATGCTGCCCGTATTGGCTACAGCAAGGCCATTCTCGATGAAATGGTGACCCAGCTCTCCGGGGGCTAGCCCCGCACCTTACGCCGCGTTCTGTACAGGGCCCATAAACCGCTCTAATGCGTTTGTGGATTAATCTGGTAGAGCCACGGAAGGCGTTGAAAATGGCTTGGTGCGAGACGGTGGCATTGTCTTCCTGAGGCAGATAGTCATAGTACGTGCACACCTGATAGCTTTTGGCGCTATTTAATTTTTCGTACGACAGGTTGGCGCCCATTTCCATCACGTGGGGTGTGGCACCGGGGCCCAAGCCCTCCTTTCCGATTTCTTGAATAAGATTTCAGTGGCTAACAAGCCGTCCAGCGACTGTCCAATGATGGTCTTGGAGGCATTGGTGTGGTATTTCCCGTTGATTTAGGGCTGCAATTCGTGCTCCAGAAAGGCCATGAACTGTTCGGGTCGACCGGCGGCGCGGCACTTTTTCTGGTCCGCTTCGCTGCACGTCGGGCACGTGAAGTCGCGCATTCTGTTCACCGTGCCAATGCCCACCACAATTGACTCGGGCACCCGGTTGATCCACGGGAAAGTTTTGAACTGCACAAGTCCGACGATGTGGATAAAGTCTTTGTCCGCGGAGCCGTTCAGCAAATAAATAAAGGGGTTCCGGGCCGTATCGCCCGGCTGGTACCCTAGCGGAAGGCAGGTGTTAAGCGTCCGGATCTTGGATAACTCCTCGGAGCGCAGCTATTCCACTACGCTCAGTACGAACGGCTTGCCCTGTGCTGTTGGGGCGGGACCGCGGGCTTGGCCCCAGGCAATCGTTGAAAAAAAGCTCATCAGTAAACCGAAGAGTACTCCTGTAGTAATGGGCATTGTTGGAGATAGGCGAAGAGGGCCCACCACGTGGCAGGGCGGGGGTGATACTGTCGTAAACCGGGCCTGTAAGGTGCGCAAAAACGATCAATATCTTAGCTGGTTCCGGGGCGTGGGGTGCCGGCCCTTCCTAAACGCGTCACTTCCCGAAGCCATTGGAAATAATGACATCGGGAAGTGCACGAACGGTCTTCGCTGAGGGCGCGACTGCGTTGTCGGTGGTCATGACGGGGCTTTGCGGTCGCCGCAGGGCGGAGCCGCGCAGCCGGGTGCTGCCCCTGAGGGCCAAGGCGCTGCCCTGCCTTGGCAGCGCCGGCCCTCAGGGGTAGGAAATCACTGAACGTCGATTTGCAGCACTTGGCCGCCCCCGCCCGTGGAAGCCTTACCAAATCCCACATTCGAAACGTAGAGCTTGCCATCGGGGCCCATCGTCATGCCGGTGGGCAGGGAAAGCCCGGTGGCCACGGTTTCCTGTTTGCCCGAAGGCTCTATCCGGATAATCATTCCTAACCCCGGCGTTGGTAAAGGGGCGCCCACTGTGTTCTCCAGCACGTACATCCGGTCACGGTGGTCAAACACCAACCCGAGGACCGTCGTGAGCCCGGTGGCCCAGACTTTTATTTCTCCGCTGGGCGTAATCTTAAAGATTTTAGAGCTGCCCTCGACGATGGGGAAGGGATGAAGGTTTCCGACGAAGAAATTGCCGTGGTAGGCCAAAGCCGTTGGAACGATGTGACCTTGGCTAGCCGATACATCAACGACGCGGGTAATGGCCCCACTAGTGGTGATTTTCATCAGCTCGCCGTGGTTGGGCTCGACGGAATACAGGTCGCCCCGCACGTTGATAAGGCTGTACGGAGTGCCGTCGGGCTCGAAGTCAGCGCTCTCTGGATTTTTCACCGGATGCGCCATCAAATACGCGCTGATGTCGGCCACCATTGTCGCGGTTCCGTTCGCACTTATTCGCACCACCCCGTTGGGCATGGACGGTACGCCATGAGAACAGCCGGCGCCGGCGAGCAACGCATACAAGGTGTTGCCAATAAAGGCCACGTCGGCGACGCCCTCCACGTCGCCCCCAATAATCTCGTTCGCCTGACTGGAAGGCAGCTTATCGGTAACGGTGGTGCGGATTCCTGCCGAATTAATTTTAGAAACGCGGCCCCCCGTCGGGCTCCCCATGTAGGGGCCCACCGGGAAAGGCACTTGCAAGCAGGAAACCGTGGAGTTGGTCCCGCCCGTTCCGCCTTCGGCTACGTACAGGTTGCCGTCGGGCCCGAATTTCAGCCCGCGGGGATTATTCAGTCCCGTGGCAAACACGTGGACCGCCGCCAAGGCTGAGCTTTTGGTCGCGTCCTGGTTGGGCGCCGCGCCGGGCTGAGGGTTAACATCCTTCAAGGCGTCTTTGGCACAGCCGGCCATCAGCAAGGCGAGCGTGAGCGCGCCGTACCGCAAAGACATAAATGTTTTCATGGGCTTGGGTATTTAAAAAGTGGGGACTGCGTGAAATGCCTGGGTTGGTACCGGCGGCCCAGGGCAAATGGAAAAGACGCCGGTTGGTGGAGCGGTATGGGAGCCCTGGGGTCCGCTGGGGGAGCTCTCAAAGCGTACGACTCAGTTTTGGTTGCGCCAGGGCGGGGCCCGGCCAACCGCGCCCCGCCAAGCCCCCGCTCTTGGCACTCGGCCCTGAGCGAAGGGGCGTGTCGCAATGGGTGACAAAAGCCCGTGATGCAGTCGTCTTTTTCGCATGGCCTTCTGGGGCAAGAAGGGGCAGGAGTGGCCGCATCCTCTCCCGCAACAGGTTGTCTTATGGTTACAATATATAAATATAAGTAAATATTATAAAACAATAACTTGTCCTATCCGCAGTCGCCTGGGCTGATTTGTGCGCAACTGGCGCCCGTAGGCGAGAATGTTATACAATTGACTGTCAGATAGATGTTGAATTTTAAATCCGCACCGGGTTGGGGACCCTCCCGCAGGACGTGCCGCTGCTGATGGCGCTGGCGCGCTTCATGGTTGTGGCCGAGGCATTCGCTTCCGCACCCCTGGCTTGGGCGTCAAGGCAATAAACAAATTGTTACGCTTACCCGGCCCCGCCCAGACGTGTGCCCAACGGAGCCGGAATGCCAAGTTGGCCGCGGGCAGTCGGCGGCCGTAAAGAGGCCTTACTTGCCATTTACTAACCGCTTTTTCCATGATGGTTTCTTTGCTGCTGGCTGGGGCCCTGGCTTTCACCGATACGGCACGCCCGGCACGGCCCGTTCGTCCGGTTGCGGCCCCGGGGGCGCAGCTGGCGCTGGTGTCCAAGCAATTCAAGTTCACCGAAGGGCCCACCGTTGACCGGCAGGGCAACGTGTTCTTTACCGACCAGCCCAACGATAAGATCTGGAAGTACAGCACCGATGGCAAGCTGACCATATTCATGTCTTCCGCGGGCCGGTCCAACGGGCTGGATTTCGACGCCAAAGGCAACCTGCTGGCCTGCGCCGACGGCCAGAACCAACTGTGGTCCATCAGCCCGGCCGGGAAGGTGACGGTGCTGGTCAATAACTTTCAGCACCACCGCTTCAACGGCCCCAACGACGTGTGGGTTAACCGGGTGAGCGGCGGTATTTATTTCACGGATCCATTGTACAAGCGCGATTACTGGACGAAAAGTCCCGATGTCGTTGGTCAGAACGTGTATTACCTGGGCCCGGGCGCCAAAGCGCCGGTGCTCGCCGCTGACCAACTTGTGCAGCCCAATGGCATCGTGGGCACCCCCGACGGCCGTCGACTGTACGTGGCCGACATTGGAGCCAACAAAACCTACCGGTACGAGGTGGGCCCCGACGGCCGGCTCACTAACCGGCAGATGTTCGTGGAACAGGGCTCTGATGGTATGGCGCTCGACGGCGAGGGCAACCTCTACCTCACTGGCCAGGGCGTGACGGTGTACGACGCCAAGGGACAGAAAATCGACCATATCGACGTGCCCGAGCCCTGGACGGCTAACGTGTGTTTCGCCGGCAAAGACCTGAAAACGTTGTTTATCACGGCGTCGGAGGCGGTGTACACGCTGCATTTGCGGGTGCAGGGCGTACGGTAGCCGTCATTATTCGCCGGCCAGCTGCTGCAAATAGGCCCGGAACTCGGCGGTGTCGTAGTCGGCCATGCCTTCGGTGCGGACGGCCACGGTGCCATTCGGGGCCAGTACGAAGGTGGTGGGAATGGACTTGGTATCGAAAGCCTTGGGCAGCGACGTGGCCGGGAAAAACACCGGAAACGTGTAGCCCTCCTGCTGCACCACGCGGCGGGCACGGGCCGGATTTTCGTCAAGCGATACCATTACAAAGGCCACCCGGGTGGTGTCTACTTGGTTGTAAAGATGTTGAAGGGCAGGCATTTCGGCCCGGCAAGGCGGGCACCAGCTGGCCCACAGGTTCAACACCACTACTTTGCCGGCAAAGCTGCGTAGGTTAGCGGGACGACCGTCGAGCGTGAACAAGGCCGCGTCGTGCGGGTAAGTGGCGGCCGAAACGCGGTGTGCTGGGGCCAGCGGGTGCAGCGCGGGCCGCCAGAAGCCGGTGGCCAACAAGCCGCGCTGCAAAGTGCCCAGCACCGGGGCCCTGAGGTCGGTGAAAAAGACCACGGCCAGACTGGCCAGAAACAGCCCTTGCCCCAGGTCGGCGCGGTGACGGCGGAAGAAGTGCATGGGCGGAGTTTTTAGAATTAGAAACGAGCAGTTATGTGGGCCTGTGGACGTCGGGAGTCCGCGCATTTGAATGATCCACGCGGGGTCTTGCAGCGTCCACGCTACTTCAGAATCGTGACCGTGCCCGTCTGCTGCACGGGCTGGCCCGCTTCGTCGGTTTGCTCGAAGCGCCACACGTACACGCCGTTGACGGGCGCGTGGCCGTTGATGGTGCCGTCCCAGGTGGCGGCGCGGTCAGTGGCGCGGAACACCTGCTGGCCGTTGCGGTCCACAACAACCAGTACAAAATTCTGTAAGAACCGACCCTTGATTTCGAACACGTCGTTGAGGCCGTCGCCGTTGGGCGTGAAGGCGTTGGGCAGCAGCAGGCGGGGGCGGCGCAGCAACTGGGCCACGCTGGAGTAGCTGAAGGTGCCGGTCGGCACCCCCGCCCCGCTGATTTGCAGGCGGTAGCGCAGGATCTGGCGGTCGTCCGGCGGCCGGTTGTCGGCGGTACTAAGGGCGGCGGTGGGTGTGGCGGTGGCCAGCACCGTGCCGTCGGGGGCCAGGGTTTGGAGAGCGTAGACGGCGGGCTGGCGCGGGTCGGGGCCGGCGAAGGCGGTCCAGCTCAGGCTCACAGCGGTAGCGTCGTCGTTGAGGGCCTTAGCCGTGAGCACGCTGGGGCAGGCGGTATTGCTTTCGGCTGAGGCGTTGCCGCATACGTCGGTGAAGCGCACCGAGTAGCACACGGCGGCCACTGCCGCATCCGGGACTGCTGCGGAATCGGTCACCGGCCGGCCGGTGGTCGCGGTGAGGAAGTCAGCGGGGAGGCCGCCCGGGGGCAGGCGGCGGTAGCGCAGCGTGCCCCCGGGCGGCACCGGGCCGCCGGGCAGCGCGGGCGTGAGCACGACCCGGTTTTGCAGGTTGAAGCTGGCCACGAGCCGCGGTGCGGGTGGGGCCACCGTGGAGATGGTAACGAGGCTGGCTCCGTTGGATACTACCGCCCCACCGTCGGTGCTTACGCGGTAAGTATACCGGGTGCCGCACACGACGTCGGTGTCCTCAAGCCCGCCAGCCATGGGCATCAAGCTGCTGTTGATTATGCCATTGCGGATAACAGTGTAGGACCCCGGCGTGGGGTTGGCATCGGTTAGCAGCAGTTGATTGTGCCCCCGCGCCGAGGCTACGGTTAAACTCAAGGTGTAGCGCACGGCCGAAACGGCGGTGGCCGACTGGCAGTAGTCGGTGCGAGCGATGCGGTAGCCGCCGGCCGTGGCGGCGGGCACGGCCACGCCGGTACTGCCCGGGGGCACATCGGCCACATTCTGAAACGGCCCCGCGGTGCCGGCCGGGGCCCGCTGCAAGGCGTAGCGGTAGCCCGCAGGCAGCTGGCCTACGACCAGTGCCACGTCGCCGCCCGGCAGCGGACCGCTGAGCGTCAGGCTGGTAAGCAGGGGTACCTGAGCTGGCAGTAGGGTCGGTATTGGCTGCGTATTAGGGCTCTGGCAGGGGCCGGCTAGGTTGTAGTGGCCCGTGACAGTAATGGTGGTGGCCCCACTGGGAAGCGCCACTACCTGGGGCCGGCTGCGCTGGATGGGCACGGCCGGGCTGCTGTTGGCTTGCACGGTGTAGGCATCGTACACGGTGTCGGTCACCGTCACGAGGGCCGCGCCGGCAGGGCAGGGGTCGATGCGAAACGGTGGCGGCACAGTAGCGTAGGCCGTGAGGATGCGGGTGTAAAAGGTGCCCACCACGCCACCACCAGGCAGCACGGTATTGGCATTTTCGGAGATGGTAAACGGGCCGGCGGCGGTGGGCGTGAAGCGGTAGGTGGTGCTGGCCCCGGTGGGCGATATCAGGCAGCCGGGCGGGTACACGTTGAGGCCCGGCAGGGCGGTGTAGTACACCAGGGCGGGGTCCAGGTTATTGCGTTCAGGACAGGGCACAAAGCGCACCGCCCGGCCCACGCACAGGGCCTGTACCTGCTGCCCGGTAGCGGCGTCAATGACGGAAAACGGCGTGCCACCGCATTTGGCGGGCGGCGGCTGGGCACAGCTTTGGGCGCGAACGCGGCCGGGCAGCAGGACCAGTGCAAGGCCCAAAATCAGTAGGAAAAACGAACCGGCGAGCGTCAGCTTCATGCCCAAAAATACGTCCTGGCCGGCCCACCGTGCTCCAGCGTCAAGCCGGGGCCTACGCCGCCCAAACGTGGCTCCGCACGAAAGCCGCTGCCTGCCGCAGCGCTGGGTAAGGTGCTTGGTCAGCGCCGTTCACTGGCACGGCCGTCCGAAACGCCGCTAGCAGGGCCCCAGGCGCGCCCAGGGGCAAAACAGCCGCCCCGGCTTCTACCGCCTGCGCCGCGGTCAACAGCTCCAGCCCTAGCAGCTGCTCAGCGGTTTCGACTAGTTGGCGCGCCCGTAAGGCAGCGTATGAATCTGCCTCGGCCGCAATAAACTGGCTAATAACGTGGCTGTGCGACGCTAGGGCCCTGGCAGCGGGTCCGGCCCCGGGCGCGCCCGAAATCCGTCCGGCGCGTCCCGCCGAAGCTTGGCCCAGTGCGGCCACAGCCGCGCCCAATTGCTCCAGAGCCGGCCCCATTGGGGCTGATGAGTCTTGCAAGGCCGCGTCCACGGCCATCGCCACGGAAGCCAAAACCGCTGAAAAATCCGCCAGTTGGGCATCCGCCTGGTCCAGGGCTGCCGATGCTGACAATGCCCGCACCGCGTTGACGGCCCGCGCCAGGCGCTGGGCCCGCAACGCGGCATCGACGGCGTAGGCCAGTGTGAACGGGGCCCCACGCCGCAGGGCCGCCGTCTCGCCGTTGCGCAGGACCAGCGGTGCCCAACTGAATAGGCTTAGGGCGTCGGCTGCGGCCAGGCGGTAGCCTTGGTAGTTGACTTCGCCTTCGCCCAGCAGGGGCAACGCCAGATGGGCCGAGGCCGCTTCGTCGCCGCCCTGCTCAAACACCACCGGCAGCAGTTTGCGGTTATAGAAGGCCAGCAGGCGCTCGGCGGTAGCAGCGGCCAAGCCCGTCGGCCCGCCGCCGACGCCTTGCTGCACGGCCAGCAGCAGCATGAGGTGCACCAGCGTTGGCGGCGCTTCGGGACCGGTGCCGCAGGCGTGCGCCCGCAGCAAACCGACGTGCTGCGGGCTCTCGACGGGGCGGTTGGCGCGTGCCGCGAAGCGGGATTTAACGTCGTCACCGAACTTGATGGGCTCGCCGTCGGCCAGCAGGCCGGCCAGTGCGGCCAGGGTGAGGGGCTGCGCGGGCGAAAGAGTATGGGCGGGCATTGAGGGTTGAGTAGCGGGCGGCTACAAAAATAAAGCTCTCCGCTGAAGAAGGCTGTTTGCCTCGGTATTTAAGCTGCGCCGCACCCAGCCCGACCGTACCGGGCCTGGGGCTATCCGTGAGCTACACTGCTCATGCTGCTTGTTCCAGGGGTCCTGTTCGGGGGCTTTATTTTCGCCGACCCGAAGAATTTTGGAGTGGTTTTGCTGGTGGCTGGTATCACCTGGCCGGTCTTTCACTTTTTTATCCGTCGGCCTTGAGCGTGCGGTTCACGCCGCGCTGAGGGCCGCCACTACGTCGCTCATCGGCATTACTTGCTCCTTGCCGGTGGCCATGGTTTTTATTTTGACCACGCCGGCCGCCACTTCTTCGGGACCCAGCACGAGTACGAGCGGAATGCCCTTGGCGTCGGCGTACTTGAACTGTTTTTGCAGCTTACTCGCGTCCGGGTACAGTTCGCTGGGAATGCCGGCGGCCCGCAACTGGGCCAGCAGCGGCAGGGCCGCCCGGCCGGTTTGTGGGTTGAAGTGCGTGAGCAGGCAGCGGGTGGGCGTTTCGGCCGCGGCCCCGAACAAGTCCAGCGCCTCCAGGCAGTCGTAGAGGCGGTCCACGCCAAACGAGAAGCCCACGCCCGACACGTCCGGCAGCCCGAAGGCCCCCGTGAGGTTGTCGTAGCGCCCGCCGCCGCTTACGCTGCCCATCTGCACGTTGTTAATTTTTACTTCGAAGATGCAGCCCGTGTAGTATGA
Source organism: Hymenobacter sp. (assembly GCA_031428075.1). Classification (GTDB taxonomy): domain Bacteria; phylum Bacteroidota; class Bacteroidia; order Cytophagales; family Hymenobacteraceae; genus Hymenobacter. The sequence continues at coordinate 14,756 of JANPOR010000115.1, forward strand.
GAGGCCCCGGGCCAGGGCGGGGTCGAATTCTAGCCGGTCGAACTGGTCAAACCCCGACGCCGCCAGCAAGTCGCTCACCTCGGCTAGCTCGGCCAGGCCCCGGTAGTAGGCCGAAAGCGAGTCGTCGAAGTTGTCGGTCGGCTCCTCGGGGCCGGGCCGCTGCCCGTCGGGCTCCACGCCAGCCGTGACGAAGCCAACCAGCAGACGCTGAAGCTTTTCGGCGTAGTTGCCCTCCACCCCCAGCAAGGCAAATAGCGTGTCGATGGCGGGGGCCGTAAAGCTTTTTTCCAGCAACTCTTTCGCTACGCCGTCGCCCCCGATTTTGTCGAGCTTGTCGATGGCCACGAACAAATCCGTTTCCCGGCCTTCAGTACCTAGGGCCTGGTAAATGTTGCGCAGTACCCCGCGGTGGTTGATTTTGATGGTGAAGTCCGTCAGGCCCAACCCGTTGAGCACTTGGGTCATCATCAGCACAATTTCGGCTTCGCAGAGCAGCGAGTCGGTGCCCACCACGTCGGCGTCGCACTGGTAAAACTCGCGGTAGCGGCCGCGCTGGGGGCGGTCGGCGCGCCACACGGGCTGCATCTGGTAACGCTTGAAAGGGAAGGTGAGCGCGCCCCGGTTCATGGCCACGTAGCGGGCAAAAGGCACGGTGAGGTCGTAGCGCAGGCCCTTTTCGGCAATTTTGGGCAGCACGGCGCGGGGGCCGGCAGCGAGGTCCTCGGTGGTGACGTTGGGGGTGACTTCGCCCCGGCGCTCTTTCACCAGGAAGTTTCCTGAGTTCAGCACTTTGAACAGCAGCTGGTCGCCTTCGTCGCCGTATTTACCGGTTAAAACCGACAAGTTTTCCAGGGCTGGTGTCTCAAGCGGTGCGTAGCCAAATTGCTCAAACGTGCGCCGGATGACGCTAAAAATGTGCTGGCGGCGGGCCACCTGGGCCGGGCCAAAATCGCGGGTGCCTTGCGGGATGCTGGGTTTTTCCATTACAGCCGCAAAGGTATTGGCTGCGCCCAGCAATGCGGACCTATCGGGATAAACACGTATAATATCATAATGTCGCAATTTTACAATAGCTATATTTCTAGCAGTGGTACCTTTATAAAGTTGTTTTTAGCAATTAAGCGCGGGGGGCCCCGCCGTATCGGGCAATGCATATTGCGGCGTTCTCACCTGCCCCGGCCCTGGCCGATTTCGTCGACAGCTATGAGCTGAGGGATGACGAGGCGACGCCCGGGGGCCCCGGGCTGCTGCGCCACCCGCACCCCACGTCCGAAGCCGTCGAAGCCGTGGCCAACTGTATCCTGCGCCGGCGGGGCCGGGTCACTATCGAGGCCCTGGCCTACGACGCCGGCCTGAGCCGGCGGCAGCTCGAGCGCCGGTTTTTGCTGGAGGTGGGCGCGCCACCGAAGCTCTATGCACGCATCGCCCGCTTCAACCACGTGTTGGAGCTGCTGGCCGAAAGCCTGGCACCCGACTGGCCCGACATTGCCTACCTCTGTGGCTACTACGATCAAGCCCACCTCATCCGGGAGTTCCGGTGCTTCACCGGTCAAACGCCCGGTGCTTACGTGCGGCATTGTGCGGCGTTCGTCGCCGGCTTTTACGAGGGCCGTTGAAAGGGGCGTCGCATTTTTTCTTCCATCGTGACAGGGCCCCAGGGATACTTTAATCGCCTCCCGCTGCCACTACTCTGGGGCCCCGGCCCCCGCCTTGCCGCCGGAGCCCGCGCTTGCTCTTCTCACCCTTTAACCTTTTTCTGCGCCATGAAAACAAGCTTGCCTTTCCGGTTGCTGCTGCTAGCCGGATTCCTCACCTGTGCATCGGGGGCCACTGCCCAGTCCGCTCTGCCGCTTGCCGCCGGCTACTGGAACGTAGAAACCAACCTCACCACCCGCGACTGCACCATTGTGCGCTTCTACAACGCCCAGGACCAATCCGTGTATCAGGAGCGCCTCAATCATCTGTGTCTCAGTTTTGCGAAAGGCACGGGCCCGTGCCGCAGCACCGGGGCCCAGCTCAACCAGGTGCTGGCGCGGGTGCTGGCCGACCCGCAGGCGGCCCGGCAGTCCACCTACCTACTGGCCCAGCAGTTGGAACAAAATCGCCGCGTGCAGCGGGTGTACGCCGCGCGCTGACCTCCTTGTGCTTCGATACCAGTTTACCGCAACATCTCCACGCCAACGCCCCTCACTCAACCCCGCTTACTATGAAAAACTTGCTTTATTGCCTCACTATAACCTGTATGCTAGGCGCTTGCGCCAAAGACAACACCAGTAAGCCCAGCCGCTTCGACGGGCCCGACGTGTCTATTGGCAACGGCAAGGCCAACGCTTGGCTCACGGAAGATGCGCAGGGCAACGCTACGGCCCTGGGCTTCACGCTCCGCAAAGGGGCCCTCGACCAGTTGCCCGCCGCTATGCCCGGGAGCATGTTCATGCTGGCGCTGCCCGACGAAGCGTTGCGGGCCACGCCGTTCAACCACATCATGATCAACTGGAACCCGCATGGCCACGAGCCGGTAGGGATTTACGACCTGCCGCACTTCGACTTTCACTTTTACATGGTGCCGATGAGCGACGTGATGCAAATTCCGCCCTATCCGCAGAATCCGGCGGCGTTCGACCACGTGCCGTCGGCGGTGTATTTGCCCGCCGGCTACGTTAAAAGCCCCGGCGGGGTGCCGGGCATGGGGGCCCACTGGTCGGACGTGGCCAGCCCGGAATTCCACGGCCAGCGGTTCACCGAAACCCTCATCTACGGCAGCTACGACGGGCACGTAACCTTTATGGAGCCCATGGTGGCGCTGAGCGTGTTGCAAAACAGCCCCGCCGTCGAGCAGGACATCAAGCAGCCCGCTCAGTACGAAAAACCCGGCTACTACCCCACGCACTACCGCATCACGGCGCAGCCCGACGGCAGCGACGAAGTGGTGCTCACCCAGTTTGTGAAGCGCTAAGGCCGGTTTCTCGGGAACGGCCGGGCCCCGGACGCGGTGTTTGCCCACGACAAAGCCCCGCCCCCTGGCAGCAGGAGGCGGGGCTTTGGAGCAGAAAAAGGCCGGGTGTGGGGCCCTAGGGCTTGCTCGAATCGACCACTACGCGGGCGTCGCGGTTGGCGAGGGCCCAGGCGGTGTGGAAGATGAGATGGTCGCGCCGGGCCATGGCCGGGAAATCGATGAGCTCTACGTCGTCTGTCGCTTGGTGGTATTGCGGGTGCAGGCCGCTGGTGTAGAAAATGACCGGCACCTTGTGCTTAGCGAAATTGTAGTGGTCGGAGCGGTAGTAGATGCGCTCGGGGTCGGCGGGGTCGTTGTACTTGTAGTCGAGGGCTACGGGGTTATACTGCTGGTTGGTGGCTTCGCTCAGCGTGTGCAGCTCCGAGGAGAGCTTGTCGTCGCCCACCAAATACACGTAGTCGCCCTTGCCCATGTGCACGCTGTCCACGCGGCCCACCATGTCGATGTTGAGGTCCGTAACGGTGTTTTCGAGCGGGAAAACCGGGTGGTCGGTGTAGTACAGCGAGCCGAGTAAGCCTTCTTCCTCGCCCGTGTTGGCCAGGAAAAGGATGCTGCGGCGGGTGCCGTGCCCTTCTTTCTTGGCTTGCGCAAACGCCCGCGCCATGGCCAGTACACTCACCGTGCCCGAGCCGTCGTCGTCGGCCCCGTTGTACACCACGCCGTTCTTGAGGCCGAGGTGGTCGTAGTGCGCCGATATTACCACGATTTCGTCCTTCTTATCGCTGCCTTCGAGGTAGCCCAACACGTTTTCGGTCGTGAACGGCTCTTTTTTCTGCACGGCCTGCACCGTAGCCGCGGCCGGCTTGAAGGGCGAGGCGATGGGCTTGCCGGCTCTACCTACGGCCTGCCGGTATTTGTCGAGGCCGGCCGGAGTAGTGCCCAGTATTTTCGCGCCCAACTCGGGCGACACAATCAGCACGTTGAGGCCCGGCTTGGCCGCGGCTCCCACGAAGGTTATTTCATCGCGGCCCAGCACGGGACCAAAGCTGGTTGGAACCTGCGCAAACGCCGCGGTGGTGGGCATTATGATGGTAATGGAGCGTGCGCCCATCGGAAACAAGGTCCTTTGGCGTGCGCCCATCCCTTTCAGGTTGGCCTCGGCGTAAGGGCTGGGTTTGCCGTCGGCTCCAATCAGCGACTTGCCCTGTGCGTTCACCGGCTCGCCCGCCAGCAGAACGATGTCCTTGCCCTTGAGGTCGGGCGTGGCCGCGAGATCCGAATATTTTTCCTCCTTGATGCCGTAGCCCACAAACAGGGGCTGCACTGCCGTCGGCGCACTAAAATCTTCGCCTAGCAGGGCGTAGAAATCTTTGTTGCCTTGGTAGGTTCTGCCCCCCAATTTTACCGTGGTAGCGGGCGCGTTCAGCGTCACGCGGTTCATGTCGAAGTGCTGGATGTAAGCATTGTCCGAGCCGGTGACCGGCCCTGTCAGGCCGTCGGCGGCAAAGGCTTTGGCGATGTAGTCGGCGGCCATTTTCTGGCCCTTCTTGCCGGTTTCGCGGCCCTCGTATTCGTCGGAGGCCAGCACCGATAGGTCTTGCTTCAGGCCGTCGGGGGTGATGCCGGTGGCGTAGGGCAGCGACCAGTCGGTAGGGGCCGCCGGGGCGGCGTCGGCCGCTGCCGGGGCGGAAGCGGTCCGGCCGGGTTTGGTCTTGATTTTGACTTTGCTGGCAGACTGGGCGGCCACGGCCCCGGCGGCCAGCGTGAGCGCGGCGGCTAAACAGAAATGTTTGAGCATAGTGAAAGAAAAAGGGTGTGAAGCTTGATGAAAAGTGCGAAGAGTAGCTACAAGCCAAAACTTTAGCTTGCGGCTGCCCGGGACCATTCTCTGGTGAAGAAAAGGCTCTGCTGCTAGGCAACGGAAACTTGATTTCGGTGGAAAGATAGCGCCGCTACCGAAATCAAGTTTCCGGAAAGGCCAGGATCTGGGTTGGCCGTACGCCGAGTGTTTCATCGGCTATTTGCTGGCTAGCGAGGGCGCTGGGGCGGGCAGTTGGTCACGGCCAACCACAACGAAAATGCGCTCCCCGGCTCGGGCCATTTCGGCCAGCTTGTGGTAGATGTAGTGCTCCCGAAATTCGCCGATTGTGCCGTTAACGTCCCTGATGAACGCACTGCTCGTGCCGGCCGCAGCGGGGTTGAACCAATCGGCTGGGGCCTGCCACCATTTAGTGCCCGCAGGGCAGTACTTCCGGTAAGCCGCCTCAAACTCGGCTTGGTTGCGGACAACCTGCTCGGTTCCGGGCAGGAAAGTAGCGCTTTGATTTATCAGGGCCCGCAGGGCCCGCGCCGTCAGGGCCTTCGAAGCACCGGTGCTTGCCCGGAACCGCTGGGTTTGGCGCAGCAAGCAAAACAGCTTGAGCCGCTCGGGGTCGATTCTGGTCTGCAGGTACGCGTACTCGGCCAGGCTGTTGGCAAGCTGCTCGGCGGGAACGCGGTGCTGCTGTGCCAGAAAACGTGCGTAGCCCGCCGCCCCTCCGTGGCCAATCGCTGCCGTTTCGGTGCTATCGGTGCCGCAGTCGGGATCTGCAAAAAAGACCGCTGTGGGCTGGCTAGCCTCGAAGGCTTGCCGGAGTTGTGCAAATTGGCTGTGGTTGGCATCGTGTGAGCACACGGCGCTGAAGTAGGTGACGCTGCCACCGCTAGCCATGCGGCGGGTATAGCGCAGGGCCCCCGCTGAACCCGTGGTGAGGAGGGGGGCAGTGCCCGCCCGCTGGCCGGTGACCGGGGCGGTGGGCGATTGGGCGAAAGCCCCGGCGGGCAGCAGGAGCGCGGCCGCTAGCAGAAAAGAGGAAGCATTCATGGCGCAGAATGAAAAAGGGAGAAAAGAAGAAAAGGGAGGAAAAAAAAGTCAATAGCAACCGGGAAGCTTGGTGCGGCCCCGACAAGGAAGGCCGGCCCCGTCGTCTACCCGCCAAACCCGCTGCCGCTGCTTGGGGCGCTTTCAATCTTTTTGCCGGGTTTGCTGGCGCCGATGTACTAGGTGAAGCCCAGCCAACCCACGCGGGATTCCTGCTTGTTGTAGAGGCTGGTTTGCAGTTCGGGCGTGGCCAATTCGGT
>JANPOR010000116.1:0-7909 GCA_031428075.1 Hymenobacter sp.
GGAACTGTTTTTTGGCCCCCCGCCAGGGCCGGAAACTTCTTCGGAGGGAGAAAAAGCTCATTCGGAACGGGTCTTTTCTCCCTCCGAAGAAGTTTCGGCACCCGCTTCACCAGTAAAAATCCTTCGGCAGGAGAATAGAATATCCTCCGAGGGTATTTTTTCTCCTGCCGAAGGGGCTTTTACTGGTTTGGGCCAAGCAAACGGCTGTTAAACTCGAACAGCACCTGGGGCGTGTAGAGGTCGTTGCGCCCGGCCGTGTCGTAGTCGATTGCAAACTGGCGGGCCACGACGCTTTTTACCTCTTTTTCGGTGCGGGTTTTGTCGAGGGGCCGCACAAAGGCGGCATGGGATGATTTCTTGGCCGTAACGGGAATAAGCGGAACGTAGCGAATGCGCAAGCTACGGCCAGGGGCACGGTGTGGCGCTTACGTCTCAGCCGCCGTGACACGAAACGGCGAGACCCTGCGTTACGGCCGCGTTCCGACCTTTACTGCATGGCCCACCCGTACCGCTTGCGCTTTCCCTGGCTGGGCATGTTCCTGGCGGTGTGGGTGGTGCTGAGCGGCTTGGGGGCTCGTGCCCAGCAGACGCCGCCGACCGACACCGCCAGAGTGACCCCACCCAAGCCGGCCGTCCGGGCGCAGCAGAAGCCGGCGAGGGCCCCGAACGCGGCCGAAGCCTCGCTGCCCAACAACCGGCGTTGCCGCTACCTGCGCCTGGCCCCCGGCCGCGACACCACCGACTTCGCCCTGGTCGACACCCTGACGGTGGTGCCGGCCTCCGTCGCGGCGGCTGATGGGCGCGCGGTGGCTTACGACGCGCGCACCAACCGCTACCGCTGGGTGCGCCCCGCCCCGCGCGATAGCAGCGGCGCGCCCCGGTCCGATTCGCTGTTGGTGTGCTACCGGGTGCTGCCACTGCGGTTGGAGACGGCCCGTTTTCGGCGGCCGGCCCGGCTCATGGACAGCGTGGGGTTCCGGCAGCGGCCGTTTGGGTACGAGGATTTCTCAGTGCAGGAACAAATCCTTAACACGCCGGGCATTAGCAAAACTGGCAATTTGGCGCGTGGCCTCAGCTTCGGCAACACCCAGAACGTGTTCGTTAATTCGGCCCTGAACCTGCAATTGGAAGGCCAGCTCACGGAGGGCATCCACCTCACAGCGGCCATTTCCGATCAGAACGTGCCGTTCCAGCCCGAAGGCAACACCCAGCAACTGCAGCAGTTCGACAAGATTTACCTCACCCTCACCAGCGCCCGCTGGAACCTGACGGCCGGCGACGTGGTGCTGCGCAACAAGCCCGATTACTTCCTGCGCTACTACAAAAACATCCAGGGCGCGGCTGTGGAAGCTAATTTCGGGCCCCCGCTGCCGGGCCTCACCAACGGCCCGGCCGCGCAGGGCGTGCCCAACACGGTGTTTTTGAACGGGCAGCCCGGCCAGCTGCCCGCCGGGCCGGGGCCCGCCGTGCCCACCCTCAACCCGGCCGCCATCAGCCAGCCCCAGCTGGCCGACCCCAACCGCCAGGTGCCGCTGGTGGGACCCCTGGCCGGGGCCACCGCCACGGCCAGCGGGCGTGATGGGCGCGGCCGGGCGTGGCAGTCGTCCACGGCGGCGGCGGGCGGGGTGGCGAAGGGCAAATTCGCCAGCCTTGACGTGGCCCCGATTGAAAACGTGCAGGGTCCCTACCGCCTCACGGGGCCCAACGGCGAGCAGTACATCATCGTGTTGGCCAACTCGGAGCGCGTATACCTCGACGGCCGGCTGATGGTACGGGGCTACGACGCCGACTACACCATTGACTACAACCTGGCCGAGGTCACCTTCACGCCGCGCCACCTCATCACCCGCAACTCGCGGATTAAGATTGATTTTGAGTACTCGGACCTTAACTATTCCCGCTCGCTCTACGCCCTGAGCCACTACCAGCAGGTGGGCAAGGTGGGCGTCCATGCCAATTTCTACCAGGAAGCCGACAACCCCGACAACGCCGCCAACCTGGAGCTGAGCCCCGCCGACCGCCTGCGCCTGCGCGCCGCCGGTAACGTGGCCGCCGTGGACGCGCCGGGGGCCGACTCGGCGGCTTTCAACCACACCATCGTGCAGTACCACCGCGACGTGGTGCAGCCGCCGGGGGCCGTCCAGCCCGTGGCCGTATTCACTTATGTGGGGGCTACCGCGCCCGTCGATTCGGTGCGGGGCGTGTACACGGTGCGGTTTACGGACGTGGGCCAAGGCAACGGCGACTATGTAGCCAGCACCAAGTACGGGGGCGCCAACGGCCGGGTATACGAGTACGTGGCTCCCGTGGGCGGCGTGCGCCGGGGGCGCTACCAGCCGGTGCGCCGCCTGCCCACGCCGCACCTCAAGCAGCTGGTCAGCGCCGGGGCCAGCTACGCGGTGGCGCGGGGCATCAGCGTGTTTGCCGACGTAGCCGAGTCGCGCCTCGACCGCAACCGCTTCTCGCCCGAGAGCGACCGGGGCGGGGCCCTGCACCTGGGCTACACGGTGCAGGAGCGCCGCCTGAACCTGCCGGGCCTGCGCGACTACCGCGTCCGCTCGGTGCTGGACTACGAGTACACGGCCCCGCAGTTTGCGCCCATCGACCGCTACCGCGACGTGGAGTTTGACCGCAACTGGAGCACGGCCAGTACCGTGCAGGGCAACGCTGTGGGCGGCGTGCCGCGCGAGGACAACGTGCTGAACTTTAGCGTAGGGCTGACGAAAAATGCCAACAACAGCTTCGGCTACCGCCTCAGCCGGCGCTACCGGCCGGGCGAGGTAAATGGCTTGCAGCACTGGTTCGACGCGGCCCGGAAAATCGGGGGTTTGGAGTTGCGTGGCTCGCTGTTTTTGCTGAATTCCGACGCCGGGCGCTTCCATTCCAGCTGGGCGCGGGGCGAGGGCACGGCCCGCTTCGTGGGCGGGGCCCTGGTGCCCGGCTATGCCTACCGCTTCGACAAAAACCGGGTGGCCCTGCCCGGCGGCGACAGCGTGCGCACCGCCAACTACTTCGACGAACATAACGTGTTCCTGCAAAGCCGCGACTCGGCCCGCACCAAGTTCCGCCTTGACTACAGCTTCCGCCGCGACCAAGCCCCCACGCCCGACCAGCGGGCCTTGGCCGCGCGCAGCACCGCCCAGACCTGGCAGGGCAGCTTGGCCGCCCGCCCCGGCAAAACCCAGGACCTGCGCGTCATCGCTACCTACCGCAGCCTGGCCCAGCGCGATAGCGCTCTCAATCGCACGGTGCTGGGCAAAATCGACTACAACGTGGGCCTGTTCCAGAACCAGGTGCGCTCGGAGTTGAGCTATAGCGTGGCCACCGGGCGTGAGTTGCGGCGCGACTATTCGTTCCTGGCCGTGCCCGCCGGCCAGGGTACTCACTACTACGCCGGCGACCTCAACCACAACCAGCTCCAGGACAAAAACGAGTTTTTGGAGGCCCAGACGCCCGACGCGCAGTACCGCACCTACATCAAGGTGTACCTGCCGACAGCCGACTACCTCACCGCCTTCACCAATCGCCTCAGCTACCGTCTCACCGCGGCGGCCCCACGCGGCTGGCGCGAAGCAGGCGGCTGGCGGGCGGGGGCCTCGCGCTTCGCCACCCTCACCAGCATCACCGTGGACCGCCGCACCACCAACCCCAGCCTGGGGCAGCGCCTGAGCCCGTTTGGCTACGGCACCGGCGATGAACAGCTTTTGGCCTATAACCAGCTACTGCGTAATACGCTGTATTTCAACCGCTCCAGTCCTATCTTTGGGGCCGAGCTGACGGTGCAGCAAACCCAGCAGAAAACGCTGCTCACCCAGGGCTTCGACCTGCGCAACCTGGCCACCCAGAGCCTGCTGGTGCGCCGCACGCTGGCGCAGTTTTTCACGGGCCGCCTAACGGCGACGCGCGACATCCGGGAGGCGCAGAGCGACTACCTCGCCACGGCCACTACCAGCCGCAACTTCCGCCTGGTGAACTACGCCGTGCAGCCTGAAATCAGCTACCAGCCCACGCCGGCCTTGCGCCTTACCGGCACCTACCTGCACACGCGCAAGCGCAACGTGCGCGACGACGCCTACTTCGGTGTGCAGGGCGTGTTTGATGAGCTGGGCTTCGAAACCCGCCTCAGCCAAGTGAGCAAGCGCACCGTTACGGCCGTGGTGCACGCCACCCGTGTGGGTTTCGACGGCGACCCCGGCTCGGCGGTGGGCCTCGAAATCCTCAACGCCCTGCGCCCCGGGGCCAACTACACCTGGAACCTCAACGTGGAGCAGCGCCTTAGTAATGGCCTCAACCTGACACTGGCCTACGACGGCCGCAAAGCCAGCGGACTCGGCGTCGTGCACACCGGCCGCATGCAGGTGGCGGTATTGTTCTGATGAACTGATGCGCGGCCGGTTGCGGGGCGCTACATATCTTGCGCAAGCCTTTGCCCAATGGCAGGCTAAAAAAGGCATTCGGCTAGGTTTTTCTTGTAAAAATTGAACGCCTTCGCCCCTACAAAAAAGCAGCACGCCGGGTAAGGCTCCTCGGAGCGTTGCCGAGATTCGGTTTTTTGCGGCGCGGCCGCGTCGGTTCGGGTACCACGAACATTTCCAGTTTTCTTTTATGAAGCAACACCAACTCGCCACGGCCGATTACGTCGTTTTTCTCATCTACTTCATCGTCGTCGCTAGCTACGGGCTGTGGATTTACCAGCGCAAAAAATCCGAGGCCAGTGGCTCGAAGGATTATTTCCTGGCCGAAGGCTCGCTGACGTGGTGGGCCATCGGGGCCTCGCTCATCGCCTCCAACATCTCGGCTGAGCAGTTCGTGGGCATGTCGGGCTCAGGTTTTAAAATGGGCCTGGCCATCGCCACCTACGAGTGGATGGCCTCCATCACGCTTATCATCGTGGCCGTGTTTTTCATCCCGGTCTACCTCAAGAACCGCATCTTCACGATGCCGCAGTTCCTGAGCCAGCGCTACAACGATACGGTGGCCATGATCATGGCCGTGTTCTGGCTGCTACTCTACATCATCGTCAACCTGACTTCGATTCTCTACCTGGGGGCCATTGCCATCAGCAGCGTGTCGGGCCTCGACCTGAACTTCTGCATGTACGGCATGGCGTTTTTTGCCGTCATCATCACACTCGGTGGCATGAAGGTGATTGGCTACACCGACGTGATTCAAGTGTTTTTCCTGATTCTGGGGGGGCTGGCTACTACCTACCTGGCCCTGAGCCTGGTGGCCGAGCACAACGGCAGCACCGGCGTGCTCAACGGCTTCCACTTCATGACCCAGCAGGCCGGCGACCACTTCCGCATGATTCTCCACCGCGACAACCCCAACTACCTTGACCTGCCCGGCCTCACGGTGCTCATCGGCGGCATGTGGATCGTGAACCTCAACTACTGGGGCTGCAACCAGTACATCACCCAGCGGGCCCTGGGGGCCAGCCTGCCCACGGCCCGCGGCGGCTTGCTGTTTGCGGCGTTCCTTAAGTTGCTCATGCCCGTGATTGTGGTGCTGCCCGGTATCGCGGCCTTCGTGCTCTACAAACAAAACGTGTTCGGATCGGAGATGATGCAGGGCGGTGAGCTGAACCCCGACCGCGCTTATCCCGTGCTGCTCAACCTGCTGCCCGTGGGTCTCAAAGGGCTGTCCTTCGCGGCCCTCACGGCCGCCGTGGTGGCCTCGCTGGCCGGCAAAACGAATTCCATCGCCACCATTTTCACGCTTGATATTTTCAAGAAACGCCTGCGGCCCGACGCCTCCGAAGCTCAGTTGGTGCGCGTGGGTAAGCTCACGGTGGTCGTGGCCATGATCCTGGGCGTGCTCATCGCCCCGCACCTGGGCATCGACAAAAAAGGCGGCTTCCAGTACATCCAGGAATACACGGGCTTCGTGTCGCCGGGCATTTTCGCCATGTTCATCCTGGGCTTCTTCTGGAAAAAGACGACCTCAACTGCCGCGCTGTTTGCCACCATCGGTGGCTTCCTGCTCTCGGTGTTCTTCAAGTTCCTGCCCGGGTTCGCCAACCTCTCGTTCCTCTCACCGTTTGGTTTTGCCGTGCCGGTGGACGGCCGCTACGAAATTCCGTTTCTCGACCGCATGGGTTTCGTGTTCGCCATTTGCGTGGCCGGCATGGTCACCATCAGCCTGATTGAAACCAGCCGCGGCGTGACCACCCACGGCCTGGAAATCGACCGCAGCATGTTTAAGCCCACGCCCGCGTTCACGGTAGGGGCCCTGCTGGTGGTGGGCGTCATCGTGGCCCTCTACTCGGTGTTCTGGTAGCATCCAGGCATTTATTTGCTTAATGTCGGCCGGGGCCGTCGGCTGGCGGTCGGGCGCTGGCCGGCGGCTTTACTTTGCTGCTTCATTTTCCTATTCATTCCGGCCATGACCACCGCGGATTCTCAAAAACACCTCGTGTTCGAGGAAATAGCCCAACGCCTGCGTAGCGAGGGCTTTGGCGTCGACAAACAAGATGATATGCGTCCGTGGGGCGGTTTTTTCGTGATTGACGAAAGCCAGGCCCAGCAATTCGCCGACACGTATTTCGACGGCCTATCCATCGAGGACCTGAAAATATCGGGCAAGCTCAGCCCTAAAATTCTGGTCGTGGCGCCGTTGCAGCGCCTTTCGTGGCAGTACCACCACCGCCGCGCCGAAATTTGGCGCGTGGTGCAGGGCCCCGTGGCCGTGGCCATTAGCGACACCGATGCCCAAAATGAGCCCCGGCATTACGGCCCTGGCGAACAAATTATCCTCAAGCAAGGCGAACGCCACCGCCTCATCGGCCTCGACGGCTGGGGTATCGTGGCCGAAATCTGGCAGCACACCCACGCCGATGAGCCTTCCGACGAGGACGATATCGTCCGCGTGCAGGACGACTTCGGCCGCTAGGGCCGCCAATTGGCTGTGAGCAGTTATCGATGGATGATTGGCCAATTACTCACTGCCTCAAAGGGCCACCAGCCGCCGCGCGGCTTTCGCCACCGCCAGTTCGGATTGGCCAGCAGGAAGTTGGGCGTCGTCGAGGGTGGCGCGGGCTGTCATTTGCCAAATCGGTAGGGCCGGCTGGTTGGTTTCGAGCTGCGTGAGGCGTTCGAGCAGCACGGTAGCCAGGGCCCCCAGCCGGATCGAGAGCGGAGTGTACTCGCGCAGGGCGGGGCTGGCCAGCAGCAACGGCTTCAACAACGCGTCGTTGGCTTGCCAGCGTAGCAATTGGGCGCGCAGGGCCAGCAGCTGCCGGGCCGTAGTGGGCGGGCGCACCGGCGCGGCAAAGCCGGCCAGCACGCTGTCCACGGCCACACCGAATTGCCGGGCCATCTCCGATTCGGCCGGGGCGGCGTCCACGAGGCGGTTCAGGGGCGTTTGGGTGTTGTATTTGAAGCCCTGGAAATGGCGCTTGTACTCCTTCACCGGTTCGAGCACTTCGGCCAGGGTGGTGAGGGGCTCCAGGGCCCCGGCCGGGACCATTTGCCGCAGCAACTGGGCCGGCCCCTGGCGGTGGCGCAGGCCCAGGGTTTCGAGCTGGTCCGAGATCAGGGCCAGGCGGCGGTACAAGTCGGGCACGTCTTGGGTGGCGGCCTGCGCCGACCACAGGCGCTCGGCCACGGCCGCCGTGCGGGGCCAGACGCGCGATTCTTAAATGACCGAATCGGCGTATTCGCTCCACATGGCCGCCTCGCCGCCCAGCACCAGTTTTTGCTGGGCCGCGTCGAGTGGGGTATTGGCGGGCAAGGGGTCGGCGGAGTAATGAGTGGCGGCGGAGTAATTAAGGTCGATGTAGTAGCCGTTCGAGAGCAGAGCGGGGTGGCCCAGCCGCACGGCTTCGTTCAGGCCCTTGGTGCCGCGCCAGCTTTGGATGACAACTGCTTTGGGCAGGTCGGGGCCCAGGATTTCGTCCCAGCCCACCATG
>JANPOR010000117.1:0-11346 GCA_031428075.1 Hymenobacter sp.
CCGCCGCCGACCGCGCCATCAGCGCGAGTGTCGCTGCCGGCGGCGGGCTCAACACCAACTATGCCGGCAACTTCGTTTCGGGCGGCGATGTGGTGCCCAACACCAAAGAAGATATTTTTGCTATTCAGGTCAATGCCCAAACGCAAAATGGTAACGACCGCCTGACCACTTTTTACTCGCAATACCAGCGGGCCGACATCGAGATTCAGGACCAACTCCTCAATCAGTTTGAGCCGGGTGATGACCGTCTGAGCCTTTTTACTATCGATCCGAAAAAGAAGTCGCCTACGTACTCCGACAAATACGACGCGCTTTACGGAAACGTGAAGCTCATCCGTTTGGACGAAATGTACCTGACCCGCGCTGAGGGCAATTTTCGCGCTGGTACGCAAGTGGGCGCACCGCCGCTGGACGACGTCAATATGATCCGCAGCCGGGCTCTGCTGCCACCGTTGGCGACCCTGACCTTAGGTAGTATCTTGAAGGAGCGTAAGCTAGAGTTGGCTTTTGAGGGCTTCAGACTCGGCGACCTGAAGCGCAATAAAGAATCGACGATCGACCCGGTGAAAGGCACGGTCATTCCCTGGGATGCGCCGCGTTTGATACTACCGATTCCGCTGCGCGAAATCAACGCCAACCCTAGTCTGACTCAGAACGAATACTATAAATAGGTCAGTCTAGTCAGTAAAAAAGCCCGCAACAACAGTTGCGGGCTTTTTTACTGACTTGACTTATTCATCTGCTTCGTCTTCATCGTCGTCAAAATTTAGGGTGCGGGCCAGGGCTACACCTGTCTGGGCAATTTCGTCAAGGATCGCGGGGGCGTCGGCGTCCAGCGTACGGCCGAAGAGATTGAGCAGCTCTTCGCCTTGCTCATTTACGTAGAGGTTGTTATAAAGCTGGTCGAAGAGCCGGGCTTCACGTCCCACGATGCGGTCGATGTCCTGGGGTGTGCGGCTTTGCTCCAGGGCCCGGTGCAATACTTCTTGGGCTCGGCGGCTTTCATCGTGGTCGCCAAGGTCAGCCAGCAGCTTGAGCAAGCTCATGGCGGTACCCAGGCGCAGCTGCTCGAAACGGAAAGGCTGCTCGTGGGGCCCTGCGGCCCGGAACTGGTCGTACGCTTGCCGGGCGGTGGGAGTTAGGTACTCAGCGGCCTCGGTTGGAGCGGCGAAGGCGAGGCGCAAAAGCTGTTCGTAAGGTGACATGGGAAGACAGGGGCGGCCCGGGGCCACAACGCAAATAGGTGCAAAGGCGCAACCTTAGAGCCGAAAGTTACGATTGAGATAAGGCGTAGCCGGTCTCAATCAAGCGAATGTAATTGGCTATACAACTTTAAGTACCACCCTATGACACACAAATCCAAGTGGTTGATATTTGCCCCCGCTGGCTTGCTAGTAATTGGGGCCGGGGCCAGCATGGTGCACTGGGCCGGCAGCCTGAAGGACCGTAAGGTGCCCGCCCTGCAGTGGCTGGCCGCTGGCACGGCTGCTCTGGCCGTCCTCAACGCCGGCATTAGCCTGTTCGGCCAGGGAGTGGTGGAAAGTGTATTGCACGAAGTGCAGGATAACCGACCGACCGCGGCACAAGAATAATGGGCAAGTACCAACAAAAAGGGCCCCGGATGTTTCCGGGGCCCTTTTTGTTTATAAGAAGCGAAAGCTATTCGCTTTTCTCTTCCATTTTGCTGGTCGAAACTCTCGCTTTGCGGCTAGCTTTCTGGCTGGTGCGCTTCATTGCATGACCGGTTTTTTTGGCGCCGCGCTTGATGGCGTGGCCGGCCTTCTTAACGACATTGCCGGCTGCATCAGCCGTATTGTCGAGGGCCTGGCCCACGTTGGTTTTACCGGTCTTGGTTACTACTTTCTCCGTGCCATTGTCGCGAACTTTTACTTCGGTAGTGGGAGTCGTCTGAGTAGGAGTCGTCTGAGCGAAGGCAGCGGTAGTGAAAGCGAGGCTGGCTAGTAGCAGAGTTGCTTTTTTCATAATGTGGGGAAAGAAAATCGTGATGGGGCATTGTACGTTCCCCAGATGTGAAAGTTATTTACAAGGAGCGTGCCAGAGAGGTTCTTCAAAAAGTAATGCCCCAGCCGCTGCGCTGCTACGGCAACAGCAGGGAGCTGTCGCCGTAACTCAAAAACCGGTAGCCGGCGGCCAATGCGTGGTCGTACACGCTGCGCCATCCGGGGCCCAGCAAGGCCGCTATCAGTAGCAATAGCGTGCTTTCGGGTTGGTGGAAGTTGGTAATCAGCCCCTGTACCAGCCGGAAGCGGTAGCCGGGCACAATGAGCAGCCGGGTGCTGGCTTGAAGGGTGTCGGTACCGGTGCTTTCCAGGTGGCGTAGCAGGGCCCCCAGGGCCGCTTCGGAGCTGATGTCGGTAGTGACTTTATAGGGTTGCCATTGGTCCACGGCCAACGTAGGCCCAGCGGGAGCCCCGGTGGCTAGGGCAGCCCCCAACCAATACAGGCTCTCGAGAGTGCGCAAACTAGTGGTGCCCACTGCTACTACTGGGCAGGGGGGCTGGGCTAGCAATTGACGCAACAAGCTGGCCGTCACGAGCAGGGGCTCGGCATGCATGGAGTGGTCGGCCATCCGGGCGGCCTTCACGGGCTGAAAGGTACCGGCCCCCACATGCAGCGTGACATGGGCCGTGCCGAAGCCCTGGGCAGCCAACTCAGCCAAGAGTTCGGGTGTGAAGTGGAGGCCAGCGGTGGGGGCTGCCACGGCTCCTTCATGGGTTGCATACACGGTCTGGTACCGGACGGCGTCGGTGGCGGTGTCGGGGCGCCCCAGGTAAGGCGGCAGTGGCAGGTGGCCGGCGGCCTGCAACACCTCAGCAAACGTTAGGCGGGCCGGCGCCCAGTGGAAATCAACGAGGGCCGTGCCACCCGTTTCCCGGGCTTGGCGCGTGGCCCAAAGAGTGGCGGAGTGGCCGTCGGGCAAGGTAAATGCCACCGCCACGGAGCCCTCTTTCCAGCGGCGGCCGTTGCCCACCAGGCAGCGCCAAGTGCAGGCCTCGGTTTGGGCCAATGCGGGTTCAAGGGCGCGGTGGGGAGCCATGGGCTCCAGGCAAAACAACTCCACGGCCCCGCCGGTGGGCCTGTGGGCCAGCAGTCGGGCCCGGACCACTTTGGTGTCGTTGAATACCAGCAGGGCCCCTGGCGGCAGCTCGTCGGGCAAGTCGTGGAAGGTGCGGTCGTACAAGGACCCACCGCGGCTCACCAACAGGCGGCTGGCGGCACGGTCGGGCAAGGGCGCTGAAGCGATGCGCCCAGGCGGCAGGTCGTAGGCAAAATCTTGGATGGCAAGCTGGCGCGGGTCCGTTGACGGGTTCATGGGCCCAAAGGTCGGGCGGGCGGCGCTACTTCGGGCGTCGGAACAGCAGCAAGTGCTGCTGGGGCAGAGTTTCCACGGTTTCCACAAACTCCAGGCCCACGGCGGCCATTTCCTTGCGTGCTTGGGCCACGCTCATCTTGTGGATGCGTTTGATAGGGACATTGTCGTCCTCGGCGCGGTACTCGACAAGGGCTAGGCGGCCGACGCCGGGCCGTAGCGCCCGTGCAATGGCCCGGCCCATCTCACGCGGGTGGTCGAATTCGTGGTAAGCGTCCACAATCAGTACCAAATCCACGGCCCCCGCAGGCAGATGGGGATTGTCAGGCTGGCCCAGCACGGGGCGCACGTTGGCCAGATGGGTTTGGGTTTTATTAGCATTTAACTCGGCAATCATCTCTGGCTGAATGTCAACGGCCAACACCTGTCCTTTGGGTACAAGCCGGGCTATTCTAAATGAGAAGTACCCCGTGCCGGCCCCGATATCGGCCACTACATCGGTGGGACGGAGATTTAATTCTTTGAGCAGTAGATTAGTGTCCTCTTCCTTGCTGCGGTCGCGGCGCTCTAACCAATCGGCGCCTTCGTGGCCCATCACGTGGGCTATTTGCCGGCCCATGTAGTACTTGCCGATGCCGTTGGGGTCGCGGGGTGGGGCCAATTCGTAGCCGCTGGTATCGGGCGGCGCGGGCGCAGGCGCAGGGGTTGCAACCAGCGAACCGCTACTCGTGGCAGTAGCAATTTCGGTGGGTAGCTGCGCGCAGGCAAGGATCTCGATGACCGCCGCCAGCCCTAGTAGCCAAAGGAAATGATGTTTACGCATAAGAATATAGTGACTGTTAGCGTAGGAATCGACTCAAACCCTGTCGCTCCGTTCAGCCTGTGAGATTATGTTCGAGGCTGTTGTAATGGAGTCTGGGCTGCTGCCCATGACGAAAAACAAGATAAAATCAATAAAAGCAGCATAAATACTCATCAGTACCTGCGTTTTGCTCGTAGAACGTCATAGAACGCTTTTCATTTCCCCAAACTCCTTTTTCACATGAAAAAACTATCTTCTCCATTCGCTCGCTTACTGGCCGTGGCCAGCTGTGCCCTGGCTCTGGGCAGCTGTAACCGCGCGGAATATGCCGCGTTACCCAAAGGTTCAACTTACTATGGTGAAGCCTCTCAGCGTCGCGCCGTGGCTGCGCCAGTCGTTGATAAGCAGGTAGTTGCTGCGGATCCCGTTGTTGCCGAAGCTGCACCGGCCCCTAAATCAGCCGTGGTCATCGCGCCTACCGTTCTCAAAACTGCTGTGCCAGCGGCCGTGATTGCTGGGCGTGCCGCCGTTAACACTACCGCTGCTGCTCCGTCGGTTATCAAGCCCACCCTATTGCAGCGGTTGGCGCTGGCCAAAGTCACGCATCAAATAGATAAAAAAATACAGAAAGCAACCGCCCGGCAACACGCAAATACGGCTTCTGTTGCCAAGACTAGCGCCATCAGCGGCAACCTCCGTATCGGTATCATCTTGTTGCTAGTAGGTTTGCTAGTGGGTCTTTTCAATGGGCTGATCGGTACCATTATTGCCATTGTCGGATTAGTCTTCATCGTTCTGTGGCTGCTCGACCAGTTGTAGCCACTCCACACTGTTCGTAAAAGAAGGCCTGTTCAGTAATTGAGCAGGCCTTCTTTTTTGCCAATGGAATGGTTAGCTTACATTGGATCGACATCGGCCACTAAGCGGGCCTGTTTGAACTCCTTTTGGTCGCGCACTACGTCCATGGCTTCGCCAATTTGCCCTTTGGCCCACTTGAGCACGGTGTGGGCGCGCTCTAATTTGATCGTAATTTCCTGCAAGAAAAAATTGCGAATGCGGAAGATGTAGGGTGCCTCGGGCCCCAGCACGGCAGCCCGGCCCAGGCGCTCTACCAGTTCATGGGTGAGTGAGATGGCGGCTTGTTCGGCTACGCCCTGCTCTACGTGCTTCACCGTCATCTTGATAATTCGGGTGAAGGGTGGGTAACCGTGTTCGCGCCGTTGCGTGATTTCGTAATCGTAAAACTCCAGGTAGTCGTTGCGCATCACCTTATCGAAGATGACCTGGGTAGGATCGGCGGTCTGGATCAACACCTTACCTTTCTTACCCTTGCGCCCGGCCCGTCCGCTCACCTGCACAAACATCTGGTAGGCCCGCTCGTGGGCCCTGAAATCGGGGTAATGAATAATGCTGTCGGCGTTGATGATGCCCACTAGGCTTACATTAGCGAAATCGAGTCCTTTGGTCACCATTTGCGTGCCTACCAGCACGTTGGTATTTTGCTTTTCGAAGTCGGAAATAATCTGTTGGTAAGAGTTTTTGGCGCGGGTCGTGTCGAGGTCCATGCGCTGTACGTTGGCCTGGGGCAGCATGATTTTGAGGTCGTCCTCAATCTTTTCGGTGCCGAAACCCACCGTTTTCACGGCCCTGGAGCCGCAAGCTGGGCACTTAGTTACCATGTTATCGTGGTAGCCGCAGTAGTGACAGCGCAGCTCGTGGCTGTGCTTGTGGTAGCTCAAGCTCACAGCGCAGTTTGAGCACTTCGGAATCCAGCCGCAGTCGTCGCAAGCCACCACCGGGGCATAGCCGCGCCGGTTCTGGAACAGAATCACCTGTTCTTGGGCCCCCAGCTTACGTTCGATCTCGCCGAGCAGCTCGGCCGAAAAGTGGTTATGCATGGTCTTTTGGTCGCGGGCTCTGCGGGTATCGACCAGCACCATATCCGGCATGCCCGCTTCGCCGAAGCGCTTGCTGAGCGTGACTAGCCCGTAGCGGCCCTGCCGGGTCTGATAGTAGGTTTCGACGGCCGGCGTAGCCGAGCCGAGCAGCACCTTGGCTCCTTGGAAACTGCCCATCATCAGGGCCACTTCGCGGGCGTTGTAGCGCGGGGCAGGGTCGTACTGCTTGTAGCTCGACTCGTGCTCCTCGTCGACTATTATTAGCGCCAGATCATCGAAAGGTAAAAACACCGCCGAGCGCACACCTACCACCACTTGGAAGCGGCCGGCCAGTACGCCATTCCACACTTCCACCCGTTCATTGTCCGAGAATTTGGAATGGTAAACGCCCAGCCGCGAGCCGAATACGCGCATCAGTCGGGTTACAATTTGGGCTGTGAGGGCAATTTCGGGCAGCAGGTACAGTACCTGACCGCCGCTGCCCAGGGCCTGCTGAATGAGGTCGATGTAAATTTCGGTCTTGCCCGCACCCGTCACGCCGTGCAGTAAAGTGATGTCGCGCTCACGGAAGTGGACCATGATTTCATCCCGCGCCGTGGTCTGTGCCTCCGTCAAGTCAAAATTGGGTTGCACGGCGGCGTTTTCATCCAGTGGAAAACGCGACACAATTTGGTCAAATTGCTCTAATACGCCGTTCTTAATCAGCGTGTTCACGGCCGAGGCTGACAGTCGCGGGCTACTGGTAAGGGCCGCTTTTTCCAGGCCCGCGTGGTTGACGTGTTCGTTGTGGGCCACGGGCACCCGTTGCAAGTAGTGCAGCAGCACATCAAGCTGTTTGGGCTTACTTTCGAGCTGTTGAAAAAGCTGTTCCACAGCCCCTTCGGTTACGAAGCGGTGGGCCAAGCGCACCTTCTTTAATACTTTGGGGGCGTACTTGTCAGCGGTGTGCTCGAAAAGAAAAATTACGTCCTTGTGCATCAAAGACTTGATGACTTTGTGAAACGACACGATACCCAGCAAGTCGCCCACTTCGGTGAAGGTCAAGGCCTTGCCGTTGGACACCGTGCCCAGTGCGTCGATGATGGTTTCCTCCTGGGCTGTGAGTGGGTACTCGTTCTCCTCGCGGGAAAAGCCGGGGTGCAGCTGGATACGTGACTCGGAACTGAGTTTTAGGGCGGCCGGCAGGGCCGCGTTTATGACTTCGCCCAACGTGCAGAGGTAATACTCGGCCATCCAACGGAAGAGCTTAAGCTGCGGCTGGGTAACCACGGGCGCATCGTCGATGAATTCGAGGATGTACTTGGCTTGGTAGTTAGCTGGCGGCGTCTCGTGTACGGACGCCACGATGCAGCTCAGCGTCTTTTTAGCCCCAAACTGCACAATGACGCGCCCCCCAATCACCACGTTATCGTTCAGTTCAAACGGCACCCGGTACGTGTATAGTCGGGGCAGTGGTAGGGGTAGAATCACGTCCACGAACAGCGTCACCCGGTCGGGCGCACTGTCCGGAGTCGGCGAAACGAAATCAAGCGCTAAAGTCAAAACGATGGCAGGGTAGGGCGGAGATAGTAAAGATAGCACGGCCGTAGGGCCCCAGGTGCGCAGCTGGGGCCCACTCCATTCTGCTAAATTATGGCCAAAGCTTCGGCTACCGTTTGCACCGGAGCTAGGCAAGTGTAGTTGCGGCACACGTAAATATCGGTGTGCCCGGGCCGGGCCGGGCGGTGCTGGAGCAGCGGCAGTGGGCCCATTTTTGAGCCCCCGGCTAGCACCGTATCTAATAAAAACCGGCGGCTCAGTTCGGCCCGGAATGCGTCGGCTTCGCGGCCCACGACGGCAATCTCTGGCCCGGGGTGCAGCTGGGCCACGTACAGCGATGCCCAATTGGCAAGGTGCTGGGGCTCTTTCACCACCAGCGCCTGCACCTGGGCCAACATGGCAGTAGCTAGGGCCACGTAATCGGCCCGGTCGAGGTGGCGACCCAGGCGGCGCAGGTTGTGGGCCATAACCGAGTTGGAAGCTGGAATAACGTTGTCAAACAACTCTTTTTTGCGGGCAATGAGGGGCTCAGCGCTGCTATCGGTATAGAAAAACTGCGTTTCAACGGGGTCGAAAAACTGGTCCAGCGCGTACTGCGTCAACGTTTCGGCGGTGCGCAGCCAGCGCTCCGCAAATGTTACCTCGTACAGGCTGATGTAAGCCTGAACGACCAACGCGTAATCCTCCAGAAACCCGTCGATGTGTGCCTTGCCCGCCTTAAAAGTGCGCCACAGACGGGGGCCCTGGCGCAGGTTCTTTTCGATGAAAGCTGCGTTGCGCTCGGCCATGATCAGCAGCTCGGGCTCGCCGAAGGCCCGGTAAGCATCCGTTAGGCCTTGCAGCATCAAGGCATTCCAGCCGGTAAGAATCTTGTCGTCGAGGCCGGGGCGCGTCCGCACGGCGCGGACGGCCATGATTTTCTGCTTCCAGCCCGTTACCAAAGCGGCTAGGGCCCCGGGCGTGAGTCGGTGGGCCGCCGCAAAGTCCGCATCGGTTTGGCGGCGGTGCAATATGTTGCGTCCGTGCTCCCAGTTGCCTTCCGCGGTGCAGTTGTAATAGTCGGAGAACAGCGGCTCCTCTGGGCCGATGAGGTCAGAAAGCTCCGCTTTAGTGAAAACGTAAAACCGGCCTTCTTTACCTTCGCTGTCGGCGTCGAGTGACGAATAAAAACCGCCGTCTTCACTGGTCAGTTCTAACCGTACAAATTCTATGGTGTCGTACACCACATCGCGAAACAGCGGCTCACCCGTTACCTGGAAGGCCTCGCTGTAGAGGCTCACGAGCTGCCCGTTGTCATACAGCATTTTCTCGAAGTGCGGCGCCAGCCACTCGCCGTCAACCGAATAGCGGGCAAAGCCGCCGTGGACTTGGTCGTAGATGCCGCCCCAGGCCATCTCGCGCAGCGTGAGCACGACTTGGGTTAGGGCTGTCTGGCTGCCGGTGGCCACGTGGGCCCGCAGCAAAAACCGCCAAATGCTCGGCATCGGAAATTTGGGCTCCCGGTTGGTGCCGCCCCGCACCCGGTCAAATTTCAAACCTAAATTGTATAGTAAAAGCTTGAATTCACCGGTTGATATCCCAGTGGAAGCCCCCGTGGCATTGTACTTCCCCAGCTCGCTGGCCCCAATTACTTCTACAAATCGAGCGGCCGACTGCTCTAACTCAAGGCGGTGCTCGCTGGCGTAGGCTTCGCCGATGTTGGCGAGTAATTGGGTCCAGCTGGCGCGGGGGAAATAGGTGCCGCCGTAAAACGGCTTGGCATCGGCGGTCAGAAACACATTGAGCGGCCAGCCGCCCTGCGCTCCCATGGCATGTAGGGCATCCATATACACTTGGTCCACGTCGGGCCGCTCCTCGCGGTCTACCTTGATGCACACAAAATGGGTGTTCATGACCGCCGCCACAGCTTCGTCCTCAAAAGACTCGCGTTCCATCACGTGGCACCAGTGGCAAGCCGCGTAGCCGATGCTCACTAGGATGGGCTTCTGCTCGGCTTGCGCACGGGCCAACGCTTCAGGGCCCCAGGCGTACCAGTCAACGGGGTTATAGGCGTGTTGCAGCAGGTATGGGCTGGTCTCGTGAGCGAGGCGGTTGGGCGCGTGAGTAGGCATGGGAAAGGCAAAGCAACGCGGCGGATAAACAACAGACCCGGCAAACAAGGCCGGGTCTGAATAAATGCCGGATTAAGCCGGCGAATCCAGATTTTCACCTAAGTTCGGTGGCGACGCTATTTTCTTCGTCCGGGGCTTGGATGGCCGCTTAGCGGTCGGGTTAGGGACCGGAGCAGTAGTTAGCACAGCGGTTGTACCAGATTTGCCGCTAGGCGCGACCGTCTTCGGAATTGCTGTCTTTGAAGCGGGCTTCGGGACGGGACTCTGTTTGACAGCTGTCTTAGGAGCGGTAGTTTTTCTAACCAATTTATTGGTCGCCAAAGTGGCATCGGAACCCCGCATGCGCCCAGCGGCCACCCCGGCTGGCCGGGGTTGGGTCCGAGCCGGTACGATTGCAACCATAGGAGGAGTCTCGGCAACTGTCGTTGGCCTTTTACGGGTCGATTTTACAACTAGCGTTCCTACGGGTGCGGCCGGAACTTTCGCAGTATCCACCGAAACGTTAGTCAGCGGTGCTAACTCATGCGCGTCCGTTGCAGCCGACGTGGTAAACAATGGGCGCGTTCTTGGAACCGAGTTTCTTCGGCCAGCTGATTGGTTGGCTGCCGGGGCTGTTGGCACATTGGCCGGTGCATCGGAAGGGACCTGCGGTGTTATAGCTGGCGCTTGATCAGCTACTTCAGTTACGGGGAGACCGCTAACCGAAGTGGCTGCGGCTCGCAATGAGTCTGGTGCCGCTGCATCAGTCCGAGCACTTGTGCTTTCGGTACGGCCCCTGCCTCGACTGCCCCGATTCACAGGCACCGATTTGGTGATAACGCTCGATTTGCGGCCTTCCAGTTGCGGGTTGCGCGGTGAAGCAAGTGGGGTAGATTCAGTAATTGCGATGGATTCAGTTATTGAAGTCTCATCGGTTGGGTTCCCCGTGACCTCAGTCGCTAGCTTCGCGGCGTTTTTGCGGGCCGTACGTTTGGCACCACCCCGTGAGCGGCGCTTTTTCTTTTTCAGCGGCTCGGGCTCTGCACCGGCAGCGGCGGGCAAGGACGTAGACAGTTCAGCGACAAAAGCTGCGTTTGCAACCGGCTCCACGGCCATCGCGGGCGCAAGCGATGGAGTTTTTTTCGTTTCGGCGGCAATGAGCGATGTGCGCGGGGCCCCATCTCGGCGGTTGCGCTCCGGTCGGTTGTTGCGGGACGCCCGTTGCGCCCGAAACTCTTCGGGCGATAGGCGCGGGGTGCGCCCAGTGGCCGGGGCGGGCCCCTCGTTTTGCTGCTCCGCTGGCGTGGTCGCCTCTGCGTTCATCTCGATGTCTATACGCTCTTCGGTGTCAGGCGCTGACTCATGACTTGTTGCTGCGGTCGGAACAGGCAGCATGGCTAGGCGCTCGTTCACCTCCCGCAGTTCAGCGGCTACGTTCACACGCTGGCGGCTCAGGCGCTCTAACTGTTCGCGCGTGCTTTCCAAGAATTGCCGGTGCTCGGGGGCCCTGGCATTTAGGGGGCGGTGGCCCAGGGCTTGGCGCAGCCCAGCCCATTCTTTCCGGAAACGTCCAAAATCGGCATCGAAATACGTGCGCGCAAACTTCTCCCAGACATAGTCCTGCGCAACTTCGGACGGATGCAGCATATCAGCGGCATAGAAGCGGTAGTCGCGCAGGTCGTCGGT
>JANPOR010000118.1:0-6725 GCA_031428075.1 Hymenobacter sp.
AATGGCCCGGATGGGCACAAACGAGAACGATACCAACGAGTCGATTAGCAGGGTAATTTTTTTGCTTAGCGTCCAGCGCGAGCGGCCGATGGTACGCCGGCGGCGGGTATAGGGCAAGCTCACGTAGGCGAAGCCCAGCCAGATCATCAGGTAAAAAATGTTGGAGTTGCGCTCATGCAGCTTAATGACTTCGGTGGCCACCTGCCGGTCGCAGAGCATGTAGTCGAACCCTCCGTCGGGAATATTGCGCAGGGCCAGGTGCTTCATCAGCCAATGAAACAGCCGGGCCAGGGCCTGGCCGAACCCGGTTTCTTCGCGCTCCTGTCGGTTGCCAACCACCAGCTTAAAGCCCTGCTGCCAGTGCGCGTACATCTGGGCCATGAGGGCGGGGGGATCCTGTAAATCGGCGGTGATAACCGCCAGACAATCGCCAGTGGCGTGGGCCAGGCCGGCCACAATGGCGTTGTACGACCCCACATTACCCGCCAGGTCCACGATTCGGACCCGGCCGGGGTGCGCCTGCTGGGCCCGGCGCAGGGCCCCCAGCGTGTCGTCGCCCGAGCCGTCGTTGACGAACACGTATTCGAAGACCACACCGGCTGGGAAGTTGGCTTCGTTGGCCACCAGCTCGCCCACCGTCACCGGGATGTTCGCCTCGTTGTAATAACAAGGTATAATTACGGACAGCTTGGGCATGGCTTCTATGGCTTTTGTACTCATTATTAGCTGTTAATCCTGATCTTACAGCAACTCTCAAGTTGCTGTACTGCTCGTCTGGATCCCCTCTCTTTTAAAGATGGGTCCGCCCCGCAGAGGTCTCGTGAGCTTTCCCGGCCGTGCCGTGTACACGAACCTGAAAGCCGCTCTAAACAACTTCTAAGAAGCCAGCCGGCCCGCCCCCTACTCTCCCGGAGCGGGGTCCCGACCGGTGCCTTCAGCCGGCAGTCTTCCTAAAGCAGCGAAAGGGGCGGTTGGGTGCAATTGCTTTTTTGCCCCCTACGTCCGAGCCCGCCATATTTCCCGGAACTGGTCGTGGTCGCGGATGTAATCGGCCGCGTCGTAATGCTGCGAGGCCAGCACCAGCTGCACCGCCGAGTGCGAGTACTGCATGGTGTGCCACGTGCTGGGCGGCACGTACAGTCCCACGCGGGGGTCTTCGAGACGGACGGTCTGGAGGGTACCATCGGCCTCTTCGGTGGTAACGATAATGCGCCCCGCCACGGCAACCAGCACCTGCTCGGTGCGGTGGTGGGCGTGGCGGCCCCGCACGATGCTTTCCGGCGTGTAATACGTCCAGAACACCCGTTTTACTTCGAACGGCACCGTTCCGGGCCACGCTTCGGTCACCGAGATATAGCCAATATCCGGCGCGCCAAACTTGGTCAAATCAATCAGGTGAGGTGCAGGGTACGGGGCCATAACGGGAAAAGCGGAGCCGCTACGCAAGCGGCCCCGCTTTTAAAGATTCGATTGTAAGATTAGACTGCGCGTCAAACGTCCCGGGGGCCCCGCCGCCATTCCGGGCGCAACCAGGAATCTGAGCCCGTTAGCTCCTCCTCCCCGCTGCGCTCCGAATAGCAGCCAAAACGCCGCCCAATCTACTTCACGTGCTCCTTAAAATATTCCAGCGTGCGGCGCAGGCCCTCGGCGCGGTCCACTTTCGGTTCCCAACCCAAGATTTCCTTGGCTTTGGTGATGTCGGGCTTGCGCTTCATAGGGTCATTTTCGGGCAGCGCCTGGTAGGTAGGCTTGAACTCGACCCCGGTGAGGCGGGCAATTTCTTCCCCAAACTGCTTGATGGTGATTTCCGAGGGGTTGCCCACGTTCACCGGCATGTGGTAGTCGCTGAGCAGCAGGCGGTAAATGCCTTCCACCAGGTCGTCGACGTAGCAGAACGAGCGGGTTTGTGAGCCGTCCCCGAACACGGTCAGGTTCTCGCCGCGCAGGGCCTGCGACAGGAACGCCGGCAGCACGCGGCCGTCATTGAGGCGCATCCGGGGCCCGTAAGTGTTGAAGATGCGAACGATGCGCGTTTCCAGGCCGTGGTGGTTGTGGTAGGCCATGGTGATGGCCTCCTGGAAGCGCTTAGCCTCGTCGTAGCAGCCGCGGGGCCCCACGGGGTTCACGTTACCGAAGTATTCTTCCACCTGCGGGTGAACCTCCGGGTCGCCGTACACTTCCGACGTGCTGGCAATCAGCATCCGCGCACCCTTCACCCGCGCCAGGCCCAGCAGGTTGTGGGTGCCGAGCGACCCCACTTTCAGGGTCTGGATCGGAATTTTCAGATAGTCAATCGGCGACGCGGGCGAAGCGAAGTGCAGGATGTAGTCGAGCTTGCCGGGCACGAACACGAACTTGCTCACGTCGGCGTTGTGAAACTCGAATTCCTTCTGGCCAAACAGATGCTCAATGTTTTGGAGCGACCCGGTGATCAGGTTGTCCATGGCGATGACGTGGTAGCCCTCGGCCAGAAACCGGTCGCAAAGGTGGGACCCCAGAAACCCGGCCCCGCCGGTGATGAGGACGCGTTTTTTTTCGGCGCTATCAGTCATTAGTAGCTATTATTAATTAGCAGTTAGCTAATTACTTGGTGGAAAATAAATTCGGGGAGGCCAATGGCCTGGTTGCCATCAGCCGGAAGCTTAGCTGACCGGCTCTTTGTGGTCGGTTTTCACGCCGATGCAGTGGTAAGTGTACCCAATCTCCCTCAATTCGTCGGCGTCGTAGATGTTACGGCCGTCGAAGATGGTTTTTTGCTTGAGCAGGCGCCCAATGACCTGGAAATTGGGCGACCGGAAATCGGGCCACTCCGTTACCACCAGCAGCGCGTCGGCGTCGAGCAGGGCGTCGTATTCGTCCTTGGCGTACGTAATGCGCTCGCCCAGACTGTGGCGGGCTTCGGGCATGGCCACCGGGTCGTAGGCCGACACGGTGCAGCCGGCTTCGAGCAGCTTCTCGATAATGACCAGCGACGGCGCCTCGCGCATGTCGTCGGTCTTGGGCTTGAAGCTCAGGCCCCACACGGCAATTTTCAGGCCCTGCAGCTCGCCGGCGAAGTGGCGGCTGAGCTTATCAAACAGCACCGATTTTTGGGCCTCGTTCACGCTTTCCACGGCCCGCAGCACCTGCATGTCGTAGCCGTTCTCCTGCGCGGTTTTGATGAGGGCCTTCACGTCTTTGGGGAAACACGAGCCGCCGTACCCGATGCCTGGGTAAATGAACTTGGTGCCAATGCGGGCGTCGGAACCGATGCCGCGGCGCACCATGTTCACGTCGGCCCCCACGATTTCACACAGGTTGGCGATGTCGTTCATGAACGAGATTTTCGTGGCCAGCATCGAGTTGGCCGCGTACTTCGTCATCTCGGCCGACGGGATATCCATGAAGATAATCGGGTGCCCATTCAGCAGGAAAGGCTTGTACAGGTGGGTCATTACCTCCTCGGCGCGCTCCGAGCTGACGCCCACCACGATGCGGTCGGGCTTGAGAAAATCGTCAATGGCCGCTCCTTCCTTCAAAAACTCGGGGTTAGAAGCCACGTCGAACTCCACCGCCACGCCGCGCTTTTCCAGTGCCTTCCCGATTTCGGCGCGCACCTTGGCGGCCGTGCCTACCGGCACCGTGCTCTTGGTCACGATAACGCAGTAGTCGTCAATATTTTCGCCGATGCCCCGGGCCACAGCCAGCACGTACTTTAAGTCGGCCGAGCCGTCTTCGCCAGGTGGTGTGCCCACGGCAATGAACGCCACGTCGCACCCCTTGATAGCTTCGCCCAGGTTGGTCGAGAAATGCAGCCGCCTTTTATCAACGTTGCGGCCCACCATCTCCTCCAGGCCCGGCTCGTAAATGGGCAGAATACCGTTGTGGAGGTTATCAATTTTCTTCTGGTCGATATCGATGCAGGTCACTTCAATGCCCACTTCGGCAAAGCAAGTACCCGTAACCAAGCCCACGTAGCCGGTACCTACAACTGCAATTTTCATACTGAAAAAGGAATAATAAATTTTTAATCTAGAGTAAGAGAGCGCTAAAGTTAAAAGCTGAAGCTTGGCCCCATCCGCATTTTGAGAGAATTGATTCGATTTTTAGTTCTAAATCCTTAATCTTTAGATTGATAGTTAAGCCATGTACTGCTTCCACCAGGTTTGAAATACAATCAGGGCCCAGATACGGGCGTGCACGTCGCCGGGACTGCGCGAGAATAGCTGCCCCTTGAGCTTGCGCACCGCTTCGACGTCGAAAACTCCTTGACTTTCGACAAACTCGTCGGCCAGCAAATCGTTTTCAATCAACGGCCGCAGTTCGTTACGCATCCATTTCAGCAGGGGCACTTCGAAGCCGTGCTTCGGCCGGTCATACAGCTCGGCGGGCAGTTCGTCGCGGAAGGCATCCTGCACAATTTTCTTTTTCATGGCCGCGTCCACCTTGCTACTGACGGGAAGTGAAAACGCGAAATCCACCACCTTGTAGTCCAGAAATGGGGTGCGTACTTCCAGCGAGTTAGCCATACTCATCAGGTCCACCTTGGTAAGCATATCGTACGGCAACACCAGGTTCATGTCGGTGAGCAGCACCTCGTTGAGGTCGCCGTCGGCGTGCAGGTTTTCCAGGATATCCTTGCGGCGCTTGTCGGCAGCTTTCTTGCCCACTTTGCGGCGACTGTCGGCGCTGAGCAGGGCGCGGGCATCGGCTGCCGAAGCGAAGGTAGCCCAGTCCCAGTAGCGGTCCTTTACCCCCGAGAGCATGCCCTGGGAGAAGCGCTGGAGCTGCCGCACCTTATTACCAAAGAAGCCGTTGCGCGACTTGGGCAGCGCATCCCACAAGAAATTCATGCCCGTTACGGCTTCGGCCTTGAAGCCGCCCTGGCGCACCTTGAACTCGCCCATGTGCTTGTTGTAGCCCCCGAAGAGCTCGTCGGCCCCGTCGCCGCTCAGGGCCACGGTCACCTGCTGGCGGGTACGCTGCGAGAGGATGTACACGGCCAGGGCCGACGAATCGGCGAATGGCTCGTCGAGGTAGTCCAGCATCTCATGCAGGTGCTCGTACAAGTCGTTGTTGGTGAGCAAAAAGACCGTGTGGTTGGTCTTGTGCCGGGCCGCCACGAGGTTGGCGTACTTGGTTTCGTCGAAGAACGGCTCGTCCTTGAAGCCGATGCTGAACGTGTTGAGGTGCGGAGTGTGGCGGGCGGCCAGCGCCGTAATGACGCTCGAATCGATGCCGCCGCTCAGGAAG
Source organism: Hymenobacter sp. (assembly GCA_031428075.1). Taxonomy (GTDB): domain Bacteria; phylum Bacteroidota; class Bacteroidia; order Cytophagales; family Hymenobacteraceae; genus Hymenobacter. Next base: position 5,233 of record JANPOR010000118.1, read on the forward strand.
GCCCCCAGCGGCACGTCGGCCACAAGGCGGCGCGCTACGGCCCCGTCCATCAGCTCGACCAGCTTTTTCTGCTGCTGCTCGTAGCTAAGCTTGTTCTTGGTGACTTTTTTGGGGTCGTATGGAATTTTGTACCACGCCTTGCCCACCACCTTGTTCGCCTTGATGTATAGGTAGTGGCCGGGCAGCAGCTTCTTTACGCCCTTGAAGATGCTGGCCGGGCCGGGAATGTAGTTGAGCTGCAAATACTGGCTCAGGGCCACGTAATCAAGCTTGCGCGGCACGCCCAACGCCATCATCGACTTCATTTCCGAGGCAAAGAACAGCTGGTCTTCGTCGCGGTAGATGAGCAGCGGCTTCACGCCGTAGCGGTCACGGGCGATAAAAAGGGAATTCTCCTCTTTGTCGAAGATGGCCAGGCCGAAAAATCCGTTCAGCTTTTTGAGGAAGCCGCGGCCCTCGGTAATGTAAAGCTGGAGAATCACCTCCGTGTCGGTCTGCGAATGGAACTGACAGCCGCGCTTGATCAATTTCTCGCGCAGCTCACGGTAATTAAAGATTTCGCCGTTGAACACGATGGTGTAGCGGCCCGACGCGTCGGTCATGGGCTGGTTGCCGTCGGCCGATAGGTCGAGGATGGCCAGGCGGCGAAAGCCCAGCCCGCACTGGTCGTAAACGAAGTGCCCCTCTGAGTCGGGCCCCCGGCGGACGATGGCATCGGTGGATGCCTGCAAGCGCGTCAGCGACTGCCGACCGGCATCAGAAAAAGCAAAGATTCCGGTAATTCCACACATAGGCTGCGGGCAAAAGTACGCACGGCTGGCAGTTGGGTTCGCCGGGCCGGGCAAAACCTTGCGCCGCAACCCCGACCCCGCGAAGGCAGTACACCCGGCAGTCTCCACTTCCATCCGCATCCGCATGAATTCTTCCAACGCTACCCTCGACCAGCTGTTCCAAGCCGCCGTGGAGCGGGTCAACGACCTGCCCCCCAACGCCGCCGCTGCCCAGATGACCGACCTCTACGGCCTTTACAAGCAAGCTACCGACGGCGACGTCGACATGAAAGGCGGCGCTGTTTCCGCCGACCAGGCCACCGATGCCAGCGGTCCCGCCGGCCTTTCTCAAGGGCAATGGGACTCGTGGAACAAGTACAAAGGCACCAGTCAGGAGGACGCCAAGCGCCAGTATGTGGCCCGCGCCGCCGAAGCCGCCGGGGGCCCCGCCGGCGCCGCTCCCGCCCAAACCGTGCCCACCGATACCAGCACCGGGGCCCCCACTACGGCCGACCACGGCGGCCTGCGCGGCAACATCATGGAAGGCACGCCCTACGGCAGCGAAGACGAGCTCAAGAACGAGCAGTAAACCAATAAAGCTGTTGCGTAACGTGACCCGCCGTGGCGCAGCGGGCGCGGGGCAGAGCCCCGTGGGCGAGTGCCGGTCCAGCGGCCACCCCCGCAGGAGTGCAGGGCCGGGGCGCGCGGCCACCGTGCAGGCCG
>JANPOR010000119.1:0-5890 GCA_031428075.1 Hymenobacter sp.
ACCACTTCGACGTGGCTAGCCAGCTCGGCGGGCGGCAAGGCGGGGTTGGCCAAGTACTCGGCTTCGATGCGGTAGAGCTTGGTTTGATTGATGGCCCGGTAGTAGAAGTACTTGAAATCGTGGGTGAGGGCAATGCCGTTCACATTGCTGCTGAAGGGTTTATTCGTTTTGTCTCTCACTTCTTTGCCATCGAGCCGCAGCACGAAGCCCGGCTCGGTGGTAGTCGATTTAGCACCTTGCAGCACGAGGCGGCTTTTACCGGTGCGCAGGTCGAGCACCACCAGTGCGGCCAGTACGGGGTCGGAGAGGTAGGCCAGCTGCCGGCGCGTATCTATGCGCACGTCGTTGAGGGCCGTGCGCTCGCGGGGCAGGTCTTCGAAGCGATAGATTCGCTCTATTTTATTAGTAGTCAGGTTTATACGCAGAAGTTTAATGCCGGCTATGACTGGGCTTTGGTCGTCGGGGTTGCTGGGGTCGAGCACCCACAGGTTGTCGTCGGCATCGACCACGGCGGCCTGCACGTTTACGAAGCGGGTGGCGGCCTGGGTCGAGTCCCACTGGTTCCACAACGCGTTGGGGTAGGGGATGCGCTGGCCCTTCACCAGCTCCACGAGGCCATAGTTGTATTCGTAATCCCTGTCGTTTTTCTTTTTCGGAAAGGTTAGAAAGATGCGTCCCTTGTGCGACACGCCCACGCCAATAGGCTGATGGCGACCTAGTTGGGCTACTTCCTCCAGCGGTATTTCGAGGCCTTGCGCATGGGCGACAACCGGGGGTGTGGCAGCGCAGCACAGAAACAAATGAGCTAGCATGGTTGGCACGCGGGTGGTAGGGATGCCGCGTACCCTCCATACGGGTCGCTTTTGCCCAGGGTTAGCGAGCGGGTACTGGCAGCTGGGCTTCACCCAAGCCAGCGCAACCTTGTGGCGTATGCAGCGGCAGGAACATGCAGTTTCACGGGGCTTCGGCCTGTTTCCTAGTTACCAGCCTGACCATGCGCGCCGTCTTCTACTCTTTTTTGACTTCGCTGGCCCTGCTAACCGGCTCAGTGGCGGCCCAAGTGCCGCCGCCCCCTCACCACCGGCCGTATTGTGCGCCACAGCCCGGCTCTCGACCAGCTAGTAGCACCCGGCACGCAGCTCGAAGTTATTTCCTCGGGCCATACCCACATCGAGGGCCCGCTGTGGGTGCCCGATAGCAGCATGCTCCTGTTTTCGGACACGCCCAGCCGCACCATCTACCGCTGGCGGGCGGCCGATGGCGAGCGCAGTAAGTTCCTGGAATACAGCGGCTACACCGGCCGGATGCCGTATGGCAAGGAGCCCGGCAGCAATGGCCTGGCCCTCGATGGGCGCGGCAACCTGCTGCTGTGCGAGCAGGGCGACCGCCACCTGGCCAGCCTGCCCCTCGGCCAGCAAAGCGGCAAGCGTACCGTGGCCGATAATTTTCAGGGCAAGCGCTTTAACAGTCCCAACGGCATAATTGTGGCCCCCGACGGAGCATTTTACTTTTCCGACCCGCCCTTCGGCCTGCCCAAATCAGGGCCGACCAGCCTGCGCGAATTGCCCTACACCGGCGTATTTCGCCGCGCCCCCGACGGCGGGCTCACCGCCGAAATTACCGACGTACCCTTTGCCAACGGCCTGGCCCTGAGTCCCAACGGCCGCACGTTCTACATGTCGAACGCCGACTCGCTGCGGCCGCTCATTCTGGCCTACAAGGTGGGCAAAAACGGTAAGCTGACCAAACCCCGGCCATTTTTCGATATGACTGCCCTGCCCCGCCCCCGCTTCAAGGAAGTGCCCGATGGCCTAAAGGTGGATCAGGCGGGCAACGTGTACGCAGCGGGCTTCGGCAGTCTGCTCATCATCTCGCCGCAGGGCCAGCTGCTGGGCACCATCGACCCCGGCGAGCCCGTATCGAACTGCGCCTGGGGCGACGATGGGCACTCGCTCTATATCATGGCTTCTAGCCTGGTGCTGCGGCTTAGAATGCTGGCGCGGTGAGTAATAAAAGAACATCATGCTCATCTGGCGTTCTGACAGGAAGCATGACGTTCTTCTTTGATCACCCACTACCCATTAGGGCTTCCGTACCAAATTTTGTACAGCTGCTTCCAGTGCTTGTAAACGCAGGTAAGGCGTTGGAAACTTCACAAATCTACTGCTGCCAAAGCACCTCCAGATTCTGGAAACACAGCTGCAAGTTTTGGTGCGGAAGCCCTAATTACCCATTGATTCGCGCGACTTCTGCACGAGGTAGTAGTAGGCCAGAATGCCTAAGCCAATGCCAGACGGGACGATGGCCAGGTGCTTGCCATCGATGAGCGTGCCGATGCGTACTGTGTCGAAGCCGAAGAACTCGCTCAGCATCCAGCAGGAGTTAGCCGAAATCCGTAAGACAATAAACAGGTTATGAGCTAGTTCTGATTTGAAGTTGTGGGCGCACCAGGCAATAACGAGCGCAATGCCCAGCGTCGGCCGCCGCCACGCTGTAGGGGACGCTGCCCACACCTACGTCAGAGCCGCCGCCGAACGTGCCGGTCGCGAACTGAAAAACGCGAGGCGGAGCTAGATTTTTGTTGTTACTGGTTTGCACAGCAGTGGTGATGGTGGACATCACCGTCTCACCGGGTTTGAAGGCCGTGCTGGGGGTAAAGGTGAGCGTGTTATTGCTAATGAAGAGCGAGCCCATCCATTTGCCCCTGGCCTGCTGGCTAAACATTTTTACCGCTCCGGCTGACTTTGTGGCATCTGGGGCGGCATCAAAGGTAGCCGAGACCGATGTAGGGAGGGGCACGACCAGCGCATTCGTTGCTGGTAGCGGCGCTCCGGTAGCGCGCTGGGGCCCTCGGCAGTTGCTTCAATGGTACACTTGGCACTGTGTTGGCGGCTTCAGTGGCCGGGGCCCTGCTGGATATTGCTGGTGGTGAAGACTGCAAGGGCAAAACGCTCCCCGCTATCTTTACCCGGTACCCTACCTGCCCCGCATCGGGGTAGCACGAGTAGGCATCTCACCAGTCCGGACGATTTTTTCTGTCGAATTTTGTTGGGTTGCGAATGCTTCCGATAATCCGCACCATCTGCCCTCCACATGAACGTGACCTTTGACGACCTGCCACCCACCGCGCGGGTTTGGATTTACCAGGCCGACCGGCCGCTGACCGACGCCGAGCTGGCGGCCGTGGAAGGGCCTCTGGCCCAGTTTACCGCTGCCTGGACGAGCCACGGGGCCGACCTGCACGCGGCGGCCGAGTTCCGGCACCGGCAATTCCTGCTGATTGGCCTCGACGAAGCCGTGGCTGGGGCCAGTGGCTGCTCGATTGACGCGTCGGTGCGTTTCGTGTGCGAGCTAGAAACGGCCCTGGCTGTGCATCTGCTCGGCAAAGACCACCTCGCTTTCGCCGGCCCCGACGGCTTGGCGCTGTTAGACCGCCGCGCGCTGAAAGCCGCCGTGGCCGCTGGCACCCTGCGCCCCACCACGCCCTATTTTGACAACACCGTGGCCACCAAAGCCGAGGTGGACGCCCAGTGGCCGGCCCCAGCGGAGCGCACCTGGCTGGCGCGCTACTTCGCACCCGCCGCCGAAGTGCCTGCGACTGGCCCTGCACTGGCGTAAACCCTGCGGAAACGTAGTATTATTGCTGACCTGAAACGGCGCCCGGGCGGGCCGCCGCAGGCCGAACCCCTCCCCTTGCCCATGAGAAATTTCTTATTCGTTTGCGCAGCGACCGGCTCGGCGGCGCTGCTGAGTGGCTGCGCAACGACTGGCGGTGGCAAAGCCGACAAGCGCTTCGCCCGCGGCGAGTACGAAACCGCCATTCCCCTTTACAAAGCGCAGGTGGCCAAGGGCAAAACGGTCCCTATTGCCAATTACCGCATCGGAGAGTCGTACCGCCTTTCCAACCGCCTCGAACAGGCCGCGCCCTTCTATAAGGCCGCTCTTGACAGCCGGGTGCGTAACGCCGATGCGGGCTTCCGCTACGCGGAGGCCCTGCGCGCAGACGGCAAGTTTGATGAAGCAGCGGCCCAGTTCAGCACCTACGCCACCAGCGGCGCCAACCGCACCCTGGCCGCCCGCGCCGAGACTGAAGCCAAAAATACCCTGGCCAGCAAGGCCCTGGCTGGCCAAGCCAGCGGCTACGATGTGCATCCACTCGACTCGCTGAATTCGGCCGCGTCGGATTTTGGGGCCACCGTTAAGCCCGACACCAAGGAATTTGTGTTTGCTTCGGGGCGCGACGGTAAGAAGTACCTCGGCAACGGCGAGAAGTTCACCGACCTGTACGCCATCAAGTTCAACGACGCAGCGGCCCTGACCGGCGGTAAAGTGGCCCCGCTCGCAGGGCCTTTCAACTCGCCCAGCCGCTTCGAAGCTAGCGCCACGTACACGCCCGACGGCAAAACCGTCGTTTTTGCCCGCTCAAACGACGGCAGCAAAAAAGGGTACCTGAGCGTGGATCTATGGATTTCGTACTTTAAGGGCGGGGAGTGGAGCACGCCCATCCTGGCCAATATCAACGACCGCACGGCCGACGATTTTGCGCCGGCGTTTGCGCCCGATGGCGTGACGCTGTACTTCGCCTCGAGCCGCCGCAGCGGGCTGGGCGGCAACGATCTATTTAAAGCCACGCTGGGGCCCAACGGTCGTTTTTCGCCGGCTGAAAACCTGGGCGATGGCATCAATACGGCCGGCAACGAGAACTTTCCCGGCGTGGCCCCCGACGGCACGCTGTATTTCTCGTCGGACGGCCGGCCGGGCTTTGGCAAGCTCGATGTTTTCATGATGAAAAACGGCGTGCCCGTGAACTTGGGGCCCGACGTGAACGGCCCCGCCGACGACTTCGCGCCCTACCCGATGAGCGCCGAAACGGGCGTGTTCAGCTCGAACCGCGCCGGCGGTAAGGGCTCGGATGATTTGTACGCGTACAAAAAGAAGGCCCTCAAAACGGTTAACTTCTTCGCCGACGGCACCGTGCTGGAACGCGACGCCAAGCTGAACACCCTCACGCCGGTGGCCGGCGAAACGGTGACCATCACGGGGCCCAACGGCCGCAGAACCGACGTAGTAACCGGCGCTGACGGCAAGTTCACGGCGCCGCTTGATTCGGCTGCGCGCTACGATTTCCTTACCGACCGAGCCGGCGATTTCACGGCCCGCGCCACGCTAAGCACCGTGGGCCGCAAGCCCAGCCAAGCCCAACTGCCGCAGCAGCAGAACGACATCCGGCTCCCGGTTACGCTCACGCTGAATAAGATTGTTGTGAACAAGGCCATCGAAGTGAAGGACATTTTCTACGACTACGACAAGGCCAACATCCGGCCCGACGCCGCCATTCGCCTCGACACCCTAGTGCAGACGCTGGCCGATAACCCAAAAATCAACATCGAGCTTAGTTCGCACACCGACCAGCGCGGCAAAGACGCCTACAACCTCAAGCTCTCGCAGCGGCGGGCCGAGTCGGCCGTCGATTACATCGTGAGCAAAGGCATTGCCCGCACCCGCATCACGGCCCGCGGCTACGGCGAAACCCGTCCGATTATCGCCAAGCCCATATCGGAAGCCGAGTATCAGCGCAACCGCCGCACCGAGTTCAAGGTGACGCGGATTGACAAGTAAAACAGTAATTGCTCAGGCAAAGGTTATCACTGCAAAGGCCCCAGCCCACCCGGCTGGGGCTTTTTCGTTAGATTAACAAAAACGGAGTCGCCGTGCTGGGGAGCGTGTACCCCTTGGTACGGCGTCTGGAATTGGGCGAGGCGAAGCGGTACCGATCTGCACTGTCCACGTATTCCTGGCCGCCATGAAAAATCTTTTTGCCCTTGCAGCTGCCGGCCTCTTGGCCCTGGCCACCGTTCTGCCGGGCCGGGCCCAGCCCGGGGGCCCGCCC
>JANPOR010000120.1:0-6781 GCA_031428075.1 Hymenobacter sp.
GCCCCGAAATGGCCAGTGCCAAGGCGGCGCGGGGCCCCCGCGCCCACCAATTTACCACCAAAGCTGCCGCCGCCGACTGGCTGGCCGCGCAGTCCTTCACCGCCCGGCAAATGCTGGTGAAAGGCAGCCGCGGCATGGCCCTGGAAACCCTAGTGGAGCTACTGTAACTCATTAACAACCAATAGTCATCATTTGATATTCGTCCTGATTGAATCAATAATGAACCGCTGTTAACTGGTTTAGAACGGACTGTCGAAATCGGCCAGCTTGGACAAAATAACATCTTTGGCCGATACCAGCGGGGTTTCTACGCCCCAGTTGATGCCCAGCGCCGGGTCGTTCCAGAGCAAGCCGCCCTCAGCGGAGGGGGCGTAGTAGTCGGAGCATTTGTAGAGAAAAAGCGTGTCTTCCTCCAGGGCTATAAAGCCGTGAGCGAAGCCGACGGGCACATAAAAAATGTTGCCTAAAGCGGCGCTCAGTTCCACGGCCACGTGCTGGCCATAGGTGGGCGAAGCGCGGCGTATGTCCACCACCACATCGAGGACCCGACCCTGGGCTACGCGCACTAGCTTGGCCTGGGCGTGAGGCGGGCGCTGGAAATGCAGGCCCCGCAGCACGCCTGGCTGCGACTTGCTCTGGTTGTCCTGCACCCATTCAAGGTCAGCGGGCAGGCCGCTGGCCTGCATCAGGCGGGCGCTGAAGGTTTCGTAGAACACCCCGCGTGGGTCGCCAAAAAGACTGGGAATGAATTCGAGCGGCCCATCCAGGGCGTAGTGTTTCACTTGCATAGAAGGGCAAAATTATAGCAAAGAAACCGGCCGATTAGTTTTGCTGCACTGCGGCCACGGCTTGCAGGTACTGGGCCAGCACCAGTTTTTCGTCGAATTTGGTTTCGGCCAGGCCGCGGCTGGCTTGGCCCATTCGCTCCAAATCGGCGGCGGGTAGGCGCAGCATTTGCAGCATCTTGGCGGCCAAGTCGGGGCCCGAGCGCACTTGGCAGAGGTAGCCGTTTTGGCCGTCGCGCACGGTGTCGCGGCACCCGGGCACATTGGTGGTTACCAAGGGCTTGCCGCAGGCTGCGGCTTCAAGCAAGGTTTTGGGTGTGCCTTCGCGGTAGCTGGGCAGCACCACACAGTCGGCGCGGTGCAAGTGGGCGGCCACGTCGTCGGAGCGGCCCAGGTACTCGATGTCACCGGCTTCGAGCCAGCCTTCGAAGGCGGCCTTGGGCACGCCCACGCCGCCGGCCTCGTCGAGGGCCCCGAGCAGCTGCACGCGCGTGCCGGGCACGGCCCGGCGCACAATTTTGGCGGCTTCAAAGTATTCTTCGATGCCTTTTTCGTAGAGCACCCGCGCCACCATCAGGAACACGAACGGCACGTTGCGTGCAAACTCCGTGGCCGGCCGAAACCGTACCGTGTCGACGCCCGAGCCGGGCAGCAGGCCCGCGATGGCGGCCCGCACGAGCCTGCGCTGCACGAACAGCTGGCGGTCGTCGGCGTTCTGAAAAAATACCTTGCTAGGAAACCGAAACGCCACCCGGTACAGACCCAAAGCCACGCGGCTCACTAGGTTGGGGACGAGAAACACCGTGCCCAACCCGCTGACGTTGTTGATGCTGGGCACGCCAGCCAGCCGCGCCGCCAGCGTGCCGTAGATGTTGGGCTTGATGGTGTAGTGCAGCACCACGTCGGGCTTTTCGCGCTTGTAAATCTTATAAAAACGGCGGGTGAGCTGGGCATCTTTGGCGGGGTTGGTACCCTTATTTTCCATCCGCACGGGCACGTAGCGGCAACCCAGCTCGGTTTCCAGGCGCGCGGAGTAGTCGTCGGGCGGGGCGATGGCCAGCACTTCGTGGCCGGCGGCTTGCAGGGCACGAACGAGGCCGGCGCGGAAATTCCAGATGTTCCAGCTGGTGTTGATGACAAGGGCGACGCGCATTCGGTGAAGTAGTAAATGAGCGAAAGCGCGTGTGGGCAACAGAGCGAGGCGGCTGTGGACCCGTTCGCTCGTTCGCGCATTCGCTCGTTCACCCAATATTTGGCGAAGGTCGGGACAACCGCGCGGCCGCGCCAATCTTTACGGCCGTATTCTTTGTTATGGAGGCATGATGCTTCGTTTGCTGTTGCCTGTTTTGCTGCTGGAACCCGCCGTGCTGCGGGCCGCGCCGCCCGACCTGACGGGCAAAATTATTTTCCAGCAAAACTGCGCACGGTGCCACGGTGCCAACGGCCGCCTCGGCAAGAACGGGGCCCACGACCTCACCAAAAGTAACCTCAACGATTTTGGCCGCGTCTATTTAGTAGTCAATGGCTTGGGGAAAATGCCGGCTTTCAAGGCTAAGCTCACCGCAGCTCAAGTTCAGCAAGTGGTGGCGTATTCGCTGACGCTGAAGTAGGACCCCAGCGCACCCGAAACCGGACCCAAGGCAGGAAGACTATACACTTCACTGTGTGCAGGCGTTAAACTATTATTGTGCAGGCGTTAAACTATCAGATTATCTGCTTAACTCGCGACATAATCCTGATTTTCATTTCTTTCTTCTAATTCATGTTGGTGTCTACTTTTTTGCGGCGCTGGCTGCCGGCGGCAGCTGTGCTCAGCTTGGCCGGTGGGCCTGCCCTGGCCCAAACAGGGGCCCTACCCGCGGGCATGACTCGAATGACCTCGGTGGAGGGCATCACTGAATACCGGCTTAAAAACGGGCTGCGGGTGCTCGTGTTTCCCGATCCGTCGAAGGCCACGATGACGGTGAACATGACCTACCTGGTGGGCTCGCGACACGAGGGCTACGGCGAAACCGGCATGGCTCACCTGCTTGAACACATGGTGTTTAAGGGTTCACCTAAGCACCCCAATATCCCGCAGGAGCTGACCGAGCACGGGGCCTCGCCCAACGGCTCGACTTACTACGACCGCACGAATTACTTCGAAACCTTCGCCGCTACCGAAGAAAATTTGAAGTGGGCCCTGGACCTGGAATCGGACCGGATGGTAAACTCCTTCATCGTCAAAAAAGACCTCGACACCGAGTTCAGCGTGGTGCGCAACGAGTTCGAGAGCGGCGAGAACTCGCCCCAGAACGTGCTAATGGAGCGCGTGTTGAGCACGGCCTACTTGTGGCACAACTACGGCAAGTCGACCATCGGCTCGCGCGAGGACATTGAGCGGGTGCCGATTGTGAGCCTCCAGGCTTTTTATAAAAAGTATTACCAGCCCGACAATGCCGTGCTGCTGGTGGCCGGCAAATTTGAGCCGGCCCACACGCTGACGCTCATCAATCAATACTTTGCGCCCATCCCGGCCCCAGCCCGCACGCTGGCGCCCACCTACACCACCGAGCCCGCCCAGGACGGCGAGCGGCTAGTGACGCTGCGCCGCCCTGGCGACGTGCAGGGTGTGGCCGCCGCTTACCACATACCGGCCGGGCCCCACCCCGACTACGCAGCAGTGGACGTGCTGCTCGACGTGCTGACCAACGAGCCCTCGGGCCGCCTCTACAAGGCCTTGATTACAACCAAGAAAGCGGCTTCGCAGCAGGCCTACGCCCCAGCTCTGCACGACCCCAGCTTTGCTTATTTCTACGCCGAAGTGCGCCAGGGTCGCTCCCTCGACTCGGCCCGCGCTATGATGCTGGCGACGCTCGATGCCGTGGCTCGGCAGGCCCCCACGGCCGAAGAAGTGGAGCGTGCCAAAACCAAACGACTGAAATACATTGAGTTGCTGTTTCAGAACAGCGAGCAGGTGGGGCTAGCCATGAGCGAGTTCGTGGCCAGCGGCGACTGGCGGCTCGTGTACCTCTACCGCGACAACCTGCGCAAGGTGACGCCTGCCGACGTGCAGCGCGTGGCCGCAGCTTACCTCAAGCCCAGCAACCGCACGGTGGGCTTGTTCGAGCCCGACGCCAAGCCCGACCGCAGCACCATCCCAGCCACGCCCGACGTGGCCGCCCTAGTGAACGGCTATAAAGGCGAGGCCCCCGTGGCCGCCGGCGAAGTGTTCGACGCTACGCCCGCCAACATCAACGCCCGCACCAAGCGCAGCCAGGAAGGCGGCGTGAAAATGGCCCTGCTGCCCAAGCAAACCCGCGGCAACGCCGTGAACCTGCAACTAAAGCTGCGCTACGGCGACGAAGCGAGCCTGACCAACAAGCCCGCGCTGGCCGGCCTGACGGCCTCCATGCTGGAGCGCGGCACTAAAACTCGCTCCTACGCGCAAATCCGCGACGCTTTCGACAAGGCCCAGGCCCAGGTACGCATCTACGGCGGCGGCCAAAGTACTAACGTGTCGGTGCAAACGGCCAAGGAAAATCTGCCCGCCGTGCTGGCTGTAGTGATGGACTACCTGCGCAACCCCACCTTCCCAGCCGACGAGTTTGAGAAGCTGAAGCAGGAACGCCTGGCCGGCCTGGAAGGCCAGAAACAGGAGCCCCAGGCCCTGGCCTTCAACCTGGCCAGCCGGTTGAGCGAGCCGTATCCAAAGGGCCACCCGTTTGAGACGCTGGCGTTTGACGACGAAATTAAGGCCATCAAAAACATCAAAGTGGAGGACGTGCGGACTTTCTACAAAAACTTCTACGGGGCCCAGTTTGCCACGCTGGCCGCCGTGGGGGCCTTCGACGAGGCAGGCCTGCGGAAGACGGTAAAAAGTCAGCTCAGCAGCTGGAAGGCCGGGCAAGCCTACGCGCGCATCCCACGGCGTCGCTTCGAAAATACCGCCACGGCCACTGTTCAAGCCCTGCAAACCGACGACAAAGCCAACGCCATGTTCGTGACTGGTTTGAGCTACCCGTTGCGAGACGACTCGCCCGACTATGCGGCCGTGTACATGGCCAACTACATCCTGGGCGGCGGTTTTCTGAACTCGCGCTTGGCTACGCGCATCCGCCAGAAGGAGGGCGTGAGCTACGGCGTGGGCTCGTTCGTGTACGCCGACGACAACGACGAAGTGGGCAACTTCATGTCCTACGCCATCTACAACCCTGACAACTCGGTCCGCCTCGAAAAGGCCTACCGCGAGGAGTTGGAGCGCTTGGCCAAGGACGGCGTGACGACCGACGAGCTGAAAGCTGCGCAGTCGGCGGCCCTGCAAAGCTTCCAGGTCGAGCGTTCGCAGGACGATAACCTTGCCCGGCAGTGGGCCCAGTACCTCACCAAAACTGAGGGCCGCACCTTTGCCTACGACGCCGAGCGCGACCGGCGCATCGGGGCCCTCACGCCGGCCCAAGTGAACGCAGCGGCCAAAAAATACCTTGACTATTCAAAGCTCACCCTCGTAAAAGCCGGTGACTTCGCCCGCAAGCCAGCCGCCGCGCCGCCCCAGCCGTAAATTCGTGTCGCTGAGGCTCGCTGGCTCTCATCCGACCTTTTACCGCACCTACCAGCGAGTCCCAGCAACACCCTTATTCTTATGGCTAAAACCAATTCAAACGGTCGGGGCCCCGGCGGCAGCACCCGCCACTACACCACCGACACAACCCAGGCCCATGCCTCGGCCGGCACCGGCAAGAGTCGCGTCCACGACACGGCTGTGGCGCGCGAAACCGCCGTGCTGGTGAGCGTGCCCCCGCGCCGCCAAAACGAAACCCAGACTACCGAATATCTTGACGAGCTGGCCTTTCTGGTCGAAACTGCCGGCGCCTCCGCCACCCAGCGCTTCGTACAGCGCCTCGAAAAGCCCGACGTCCGCAGCTACGTGGGCGAAGGCAAGCTGGCCGAAATCAAAGCCTACGTGCAACACCACGGCACAAGCATGGCCGTGTTCGACGACGACCTTTCGCCCTCGCAGCTGCGCAACTTGGAGGCCGAGCTGAAAGTGAAAATTGTGGACCGCTCGCTGCTGATTCTGGACATTTTTGCCCTACGCGCCAAGTCGGCCACCGCCCGCACGCAGGTTGAACTGGCCCAGTACCAGTATCTGCTGCCCCGCCTCACCGGCCTCTGGACCCACTTGGACAAGCAGCGCGGCGGCGTGGGCATGAAGGGCCCCGGCGAAACAGAAATCGAAACCGACCGCCGCATTGTGCGCGACCGGATTGCTTTTCTTAAGGAGAAGCTCGAAACCCTCGACAAGCAGGCCCATACCCAGCGCCAGGGCCGCGGCAGCACCGTGCGCGTGGCTCTGGTGGGCTACACTAACGTAGGCAAAAGCACCCTGATGAACGTGTTGGGCAAGGCCGACGTGTTCGCTGAAAACAAGCTTTTTGCTACCGTGGATGCCACCACCCGCAAGGTGGTGCTCGAACAGACGCCCTTCTTGCTATCTGACACCGTCGGGTTCATCCGCAAGCTACCTACCAAGCTCATTGAGAGCTTTAAGAGTACACTCGATGAGATTCGCGAAGCCGACTTGCTACTGCACGTCGTGGACATTTCGCACCCCGGCTTTGAGGAGCAGATTCAAGTAGTGAACGATACGCTAAACGAAATTGGCGCGGCCGATAAGCCAGTGCTGCTCGTTTTCAACAAGATAGACCAGTACAAGCCCGACGATGCACAGCATGACCCCTTCGGCGAGGTGTTGGATGCCGAGGACGACGGCATTGCCCCGCGCCCGCCGCTGGCCCAATTACAAGCCACCTACATGGCCAAGCTACACGACCCAGTGGTATTCATCTCGGCCCAGGACCGCACCAACCTGGAGGAGCTGCGCGAGCTGCTAGGTAGGCGCGTAGCTGCCCTACACCAACAGCGCTACCCGTATCAGGCGCTCAACGAATGGGAAACCCAGGGGGCGTAAATTTAGATTGCGGCCACTGACTTTGTAAACGGTGAATGAAGATTTT
>JANPOR010000121.1:0-3054 GCA_031428075.1 Hymenobacter sp.
CTCGCGCCAGCTGGAACAACCCGCCTGACGCCGAGCGGCTACTCAACGGCCCATCCTAAAAAGCCCCGATATTAACTCTTGGGGCTTTTTTGTGGCCACGCCGGAGCACTCCATGTTTCCTGCCACTCTCCTGCCCTGCCCCGAAGCCTTTATGCAGCAGCCATTTGCAGACTGATTTAATATACAAATAAACTTATTAATATTATATTTTAATTATATTTACTGAACTGATTTATCGGCTTCCTACCTTCTACTCCATGAAATCAATTCAACCGCTTACGGTCATAGCCCTGGCCCTTACCCTGTTGGTTATTTTTTCCATGAAACCAATTCAGGCGCTTACGCGACCAACGCACACCACTACGGGGCCGCCCGTGCCCATAAAAACGATTCACTACCCGGCAGAAGATTGGCAAATAATAGTCGAGGCCTTCGTTCAGGCATACGGGAACCCCCAAAATATCGCTCTTCCGGACACACCCGGAAACGCAAGCGAGCTGATCTGGGTTTTCAAACAATACGAGCTACACCTGGTAAAAGACAGCGACGTGATTGCTGTGCCAAAACCGGGGCCGGATACTGAGATTTTCCTGATCTGCAAGAGTGCAAGTCTGGCGGCCAACATCTTCGACAAACTAGCAGCCGGTCGCGTCAAAAAGGAATCCCTCCGCCGGATTATTGTGGTGAACCAAACGGGGACCGTGGATACGCTCACCTTCAGCAGCGTTTATATACACCGAAAAAAGACGCCAGGGGGCGGCAAATCGGTGAACAGCACCACCATTAAATCCATGGCTTCTTATTTGAACGAAACCCTCGGGGTGATTCACAACCCCAATTACCCGGCCCAATAGCGCTACAATAATTAGTGGAAAGCAGCAGCAACGCTGCGCTGCTCATTATTCCCATTGATGGTCATTGAGGGCTTGGCCACGCGGATACCTTGTGGACGCGGTGCGGGGGGGGCCATTGGCCGCAAGCACGTGCCAGCAATTACTCGGCTCATTACTGCTCGCTGACGACCAGGCGCCGCGTTACGGTGCGGCCGTCGGGCAGGCGCAAGCGCACCGCGTATACGCCCGCTGCCAGGGGCCCGGGCGTGAGCCGGGGCCGGCCCGCCTCGGCAATGGGCTGCTCCCACACGGTACGACCCAGGGCATCGAGGATGCTGGCGCGGGCAAAGGCAGACCCGGCCACGGCGACTACGCCCGCCGATGCCGGATTAGGATAGAGCGCGAAAGTGGCGGGAGCCCCAGTCGCAGGCACGGTGGCCGTCACCACGGTTTGATTATTTGTGAGCAGCGGGCGCAGCATGGGGGCCCCGGCCGGGATGGACGAAAATGCTAGCCACGCACCCTGCTCGGTGCGCCAGAGGGTATGGGCCGGGGGCGGGTTGTTTAGGTCGAGGCCGTAGGGCAGGAACTGGCCGCGCGCTGACTGCCCGTATCCCACGTACACGCGGCCGCTCACAGGTACGGAGGTGCCAAACAACACGTCGACGAACGACTGGCCGGCCGGCAGCGGGTTGGGCAGCACGGCGGTTCTGGTCACCAAGGGCTGAGCCGACGGCTGGCCGTTCGCGTCAGCCCACACGCCGATGGTAACGTTGCGGCTGGCGCCGTTGTCGCCGTCGACAGAGTTAAGGAAGACGGGGTACAAGCGCAGGCCCTTTACCTGGTCGGGCTGGTTGAGGTCGAGGGCGTAGGCCAGGTACTGAATGGGCCCTAGGGAAGTGGCCGGCAGCGAGAGCACGCTCTCGGCCGAGCCGTCGTCGAAGGCGTAGTAATCGTTGAGGGCCACGTCGCGGCTCAGCGTGTCGTTGGGCAAGGTGCGGTCGCCGGGGCCCACGCGGGTATTCAGGGCCAGGGTGTAACGCAGTTGCTTCGGGGCGGCCGTGATGGGCAACGGCGCGGCGCGGGCGCTGCCCTCGATGGTGCTTTGGCGGGGCTGCGTCGGGATGCTCCGGCTGTCCGTCAGCCAAGTGCCCTGGAAGCTGCTGTTCAGGTCGTGCACGGTGCCCTGCCAGCTGATGGGCGTAGGGATGGGCCCCGGGTTGAGGTTGGTAATCTCAGCGGTGAGCTGGGAATTTAGCTCGTCGCCGGGCGCGGCGGCGTTGTACTGCCACCAAGGCAAGGCCGTGAAGCGCCGCAGCGGATTGCCCAGCCCCTGCGCGGTGGCTAGGTCGGCGTACGTGGTATCGGCAGCCGAGCGGTTGGCGTCGAGCACCAAATAATCGAGGCTCCAGGCGTCGCGGCTGATGGCCAGGTTGCCGGTGGCCTGAAATTGAAACTGAAACCCGGCGTGGAAGTAGCGCGCGTCGCTCACCACTACGGCCCGCTGCCGGAAGCCGCTCACCGCCTGCCCGCTGGCCAGCTGCCGCCACTGCGATACCCAGCGCCCGTCGCGGTCGAGAAAAAACAGCTCCAAGGCCACCGGCGTGCCGCTGCCGCTGCGCTGCGCGGGGCCCGCCAGGCTACCTTCCTGCCAGGCAAAAGTTAAGTAAATGTTGCTGCCGGGGCCGTAAGCGCTCAAGTCGATGAGCTGCGAGGTGAGCGAATCAATGGCCCCAAACGAGGAAGTGCTGCCGTAGCCCTGGCCGTTGGCTTTCAGCCCATCGAGCGTGGCCACGCCCCGCGTGAGCGGGTGCACTGGCAGGCGGTTATTCACCAAGACCCCGCCGCCGGGCAACCATTTATCGGGCCGAGGATTGCCCTCGTGGGGGGTGGTAAAATCGTCGAAAAACGGCAGGCCGAGCGCGGCCGTGCCACGCTGCGCGGCCTTGGGAGCCCGCGTGGGAGCCATGCGGCCGGGGTCGTAGGGCAAGGGCTGGGCGGGCAGCACGTTTTGGGCTGGGGCAGCCAGTGCCAGTAACAGCAGCGCTGGCAAAATGCGGAGCAGTCGGGTCATACGGAACGGAAGGATACTGGGCGCCAACGCCGGGCTCAGCGCTTTAGTGCAGGGCGGTGGCTACTTGGTCACCCACAAATCGACGAGCTGGCCGGTGCGGATCACGGCGTCGGGGCCTGGCACGGGGCGCTGGCGCACCACGGTGCC
>JANPOR010000122.1:0-6302 GCA_031428075.1 Hymenobacter sp.
AGCTATTAGCTGTCAGCCATTAGCCAGCAGCTTCAATTGACGAATGATATTTGCGAAAGCCAACAGCCGGTAGCTGCCAGCCAACAGCTTAAGAGAGATGGTATTCGGCCAGGCCCATCAGCGCCCGCAGCATGGCTTGCAGCTTGGTGGTCACGGCCAATTTTCTAGCGGCGTTGGTGGGTGCGGCGGCGTAGGCGGTCCACTCATTGGTCCACTCAAAGTCGGGCAGGCCGGGGATCAGCGCGTTTTTCAGGAAAGCCAACTGGCCCTCCGTGAGATCAATCGGCACCATCAGCTGCACAAACTCGGCGATGACCAGGTTGGGGTCGGCGGCCGTGTTGGGGGGCAGGGCCAGCACTAGGGCCACCGGGTCGATCCGGGCCGGGACGCCGCCGCGTGAGATACCCTTGCCAATAAATAAATCCGTGACTTGGTTGCGGCGGGGCAGCGTCACGGCGTTGATCCACAGCTCGTGGAACTGCGGGGCTTGGTAGTAAGCGGCCCAGCCGGCCACGTTGGGCGGGTCGCCAAGGGTTTGCTGCTGCACATGGGCCAAGCCGTAGAGGTATTCCCAATGAGCATATTGCGCCACCACGCTGCTGGCCGGCGGGTAGGCCACTTCCATCTGCCGCACCAGGCCCACCGTGAAATCGAGCGGGTTCTTGATGCGGCAGCCCACGGTGGCCACGTCGAAGAAATGTTCCGAGCCGAACAGCTTGCGCAACACCGGGACCACCTCGAAGTTACTCTGCACCAGCAGCTGGGCCAGGGGCTGAATGACGTCGCTTTCGGTCTGATCGTCAATCAAATAATATACAAACCAGCGGTAGAGCTTGCGCACCAGGAACCGCGCCGTCTCGGCCTGCGCGAAGATGAGGCTGATCAGGTCCTGGAATTCGTTAGCGCCGTTGGGGGCAATGACGGCGTTGCCGAACGCGCCCGAAAACTGCTTGGGCTTGGCGTCGTGGCGGCCAGCGGTGAAGTAGCCAGCGATGGCCACCCTGTCGTCGCGCCAGCCGGTGAGCACCCGGGCGGCGGCCTGCACGTCGGCCTCGGTGTAGTTGGTGTAGTTGCCGGGCCCGATGAGTGGACCCTTGCCCACCGTGAACAGCTCGAGCAGCTCGCGGCCGTAGTTTTCGTTAGGGGCCCCCGCCGTGCTCTGGTTACCGTTGAGGTAGCGCAGCATGGCCGGAGTCACGGTCACATCTTGGGCCAGCTGCTGGACGTTGCCAAGCGCGTACTGGCGCAGCAGTCGCACGTACTCGTAGCCGTAGCGGGCGTCGTCGATGTGGCCAAACTCGACCACGAAATGGTTGTGCCAGAACAGCGTCATCTGTTCGCTCAGCGACACGCCTTGGGTGAGCTGCTGCCCCAGCCACCAGTCGCGCAACGACGCCGAGCGGGGCCCCTGCAGGTTCTGGTCGAAGGGGTGCGCTACCCAGGGCTGACCAATGGACACGCTGGTGTCGGCGGCCGACACATTCAGGGGCGGGGCCGGAGCGGGCGGGGCCGTCAGCAGGCCTTCGAGCACGGCGGCCAGGCCCGAAACGACCGCAGCATTTACCTCGGCCCGCGTAGCGCCGAACAGGGTGCGCCGGAGCAGGTGGGCCGCCTGGGCGTAGCCCCAGGCTCCGACGTAGGGGGCCAGCGTGCTGCTGGTGGCCCCGGCCGCTCGCAGTGGCAGCTGCTTGTTAGCAAAGCGGCTGATAGTTTCGGGCGGCTCGACTATCGGGCCGGCGGCCGTGACGAGGGGACGTTGGAGGAAAGCTCGGCGGTTCATGTGCGCGGTGAAGAAAAGAGCACGGGATTTTATAAAGATCTTACCCTTCAGCGGAAGTTTAACGACGAGCGGTTTGACTCGAATAAAAAAGCCGCTTCCCGAAAAGAAAGCGGCTTACTCATCCCGCAAAGGGGGAAAACATTCGTGCTATCGCCACAAAAATGGTCTCACACCTTGAGCTGGCAAATCACGGTTTCGCCGCCCTTCACCTTCTGGCCCAACTCCACTTTCACATCAGCGTCGATGGGCACGAACAAGTCGACCCGCGAGCCGAATTTGATGAAGCCGAATTCCTCGCCCTGGTTCACTTCATCGCCCTCGTTCACGTACCACACGATGCGGCGTGCCATAGCCCCGGCAATTTGCCGGAACAGCACCAGAGGCCCCGCGTCGCTCGCCACCACCACAGTGGTGCGCTCGTTCTGGGTGCTGCTTTTGGGGTGCCAAGCCACCAGATAGTTACCGGGATGGTACTTAAAATATTTTACTAGGCCCGAAATGGGGTTGCGGGTCACGTGCACGTCGATGGGCGACATGAATACGCTGATTTGCTTGCGCATATCTTCAAAATATTCCGGCTCGTACACGTCTTCGATCACCACCACTTTGCCGTCGGCGGGGGCCAGCAGCAGATCTTCGTGGGTGAACAAGTGCCGGAACGGGCTGCGGAAGAATTGCAGGAGCGCCAGGAACGCCACCGCCGAGGCTCCCGCGAAAATGCGGTTGAACAGCACCGCTCCCCGGTTGAACTGGAACAGAACCAAGTTCAGGGCCAGCAGCGCCAAAATGGTCACGAGCAGGATGCGGCGGCCTTCTTTGTGTACTTTCATAAATCATTGGTGTCGCTGATTAACCGTGATTTTGCTGGCTTCAACGCGGTCAATTCGGCGCAATTAAAAAACGGCCGTGTTCGTGGCTAGCCGGGACAAATTACAGTCAGAAACAGAAAAGGCATGAGCTAGATAGCCCGCGCCTTTCCGTATAACAAAAAATAACCGTTTGTTCCTCGCAAACGAAGCTGGTCAAACAGCAAAATCGCGATTCGTTATCAGCATCAACGGTTTAGAAGCCCCCGCGGTACTTGTACGTCTGGGCCACCTTATCGATGGATACCACGTAGGCCGCGATGCGCATCGGGATTTTGTATTTCAAGCTGGTCTGGTACACTTTTTCGAAAGCGTCGGCCATGATGCGGTCAGCACGCTCGGTCACCATCTGCTCGGTCCACTTGAAGCCTTGCTTGTTCTGCACCCACTCGAAGTAGCTCACTGTCACGCCACCCGAGTTGGCCAGGATGTCGGGTACCACCAAAATACGTTTGTCGTTGATGATGGGGTCGGCCGAGGCCGACGTGGGGCCGTTAGCGCCCTCTACGATCAGCTTAGCCTGGATCTGACCGGCGTTGTGCTCGGTGATGACGTCCTCCACGGCGGCGGGCACCAGCACGTCCACGGCCGAGGTCAGCAAGTCGTTGGGGTCCATCGGGGTGGCCCCGCCAAAGCCTTCGAGGCGGTCGCCGTGGGCATTTTTGTAGGCAATGGCTTCGTTGATATCGATGCCCTCCTCATTCCAGTAAGCGCCCGAAATATCGCTCACTCCCTTAATTTTCAGACCTTTATCAAACAATAGTTTGGAAGCCCAAGAGCCTACGTTGCCGAAGCCCTGCACAGCTACCGATACTTCGGTGGGCTTGAGGCCCAGCTTTTCGAGGGCGGCCAGGGTGGCCACCATCACGCCGCGGCCGGTAGCCTCGGTGCGGCCCAGCGAGCCGCCCATCACCAGGGGCTTGCCCGTCACGACGGCCGAAGACGTCATGCCCACCGTCTTCGAGAACTCGTCCATCAGCCACGCCATTTCGCGGGGCCCCGTTCCCATGTCGGGGGCCGGAATATCGCGGTCGGGGCCGAACACGTCCTTCAAGGCCAGCGTGTAGGCGCGGGTCATGCGCTCGATTTCGCCGGCGCTCATCGTCGTCGGGTCGCAGATGATGCCGCCCTTGGCCCCGCCGTAGGGAATATCGACCACGGCACACTTCCAGGTCATCCAGGCCGCCAGGGCCTTCACCTCGTCGAGGTACACGTTTTTATCGTAGCGAATGCCACCTTTCGAGGGCCCCAGGATGGTGTTGTGAATCACGCGGTAGCCCTCAAACACCCGCACCTTGCCATTGTCCATCGTCACGGGAATGTGCACGATTACCTGCTTGTCGGGAGTTTTGAGGACGTTGTAAGTCTCTTCGTCAAGGCCGAGAATTTCGGCGGCGATGTTGAAGCGGGACATCATCGACTCCAGCGGATTTTCGCGGTCAACTAGCGGCGCGGGCTCTTTATAAACGGTGTTGGTTGCCATGAGGGATATAGGGTTAGGGAAATTGTTGGGTGGGATGGAAGTGCTGTTTTGGTCGGGCAAAGATATTGGTTTTACCTCAGCTACGAACAGGTGTTAGTTAACCATGCCCCGCAATTACCCCGCCAATAGTTGCAGCAGCACCAGCACCGGTAGCACCAGCAAGAATGCATCAAACCGGTCGAGCAGTCCGCCGTGACCGGGTAAGAAAGTACCCGAGTCCTTCACCCCCGCACTACGTTTGAGCATCGACTCGGCCAAGTCGCCCAGGGGCCCGAACACAGCCACCACGCCCGCCGCTACCAGCCGGTGCGTGAGCGGAATGTCGGGCACGAACTGCCCAAACGCCCAGCCCGTCGCCAGTGCCAACAGGGCCCCGCCGGCCCAGCCCTCCCAGGTTTTGCCGGGCGAAATGCCGGGGGCTAGCTTGTGCTTGCCAAAGTTTTTGCCGGCGAAATAGGCCCCGGTGTCGGCCGCCCACACGAGGATAATGAGGCAGAAGACGTGGCGGGCGTCGTAGGCCCCGCCCCGGTAGGCGATGACGTTCAGCAGCGCGATTGGCACACTGATGTACAGAATGCCAAACACCACGGCGGCAGCGTTCGCAAAGGGCTGCGGGTAGCGGGGCCACACCAGAATTTCCCTAATCAGCAATACGACGGGCAGCACCAAGGCCAGGCCGCGCCAGAGCAATTCGATGGACGCCAGATTGCTGAAAGTCCTGAAAAATCGCTCGACGGAATCAAGCTCGCCGATGCTGTTGAATGTCAACCAGAAGGTACCAATGAATAGTATCGTCCCTGCTCCTATCCCAATCCACTTGGCTGGTGCGTAGCCGCTGGCCCGCATTATCCGGTAAAACTCCTTAAGCATCACCGCCTGCACCCCAGCAAAGAACAGCCCGAACGAGATAGGACCTCCGTAGGTGCAGCCGATGAGCAGCGCGGCGGCGAGGCTGCCCCAGATGACGCGCAGGCGCAGGTTGCTGGGGCCAGGCTTGGCAGCAGGGACAGCGGCGGAGGGTAAGTCAGGGTTCAAAAGCAAGGGCGAAAGTAGCGAAGCAAGAGGTGGGCAGCCGCTTATTGCGCCGGCAGGCGGGGGTCCGCCGCCACCCCGCGGCTGCTCACGGTGCGCATGAGCCGAGGGCCGGCCGAGGCCATGCGCTGGTGCAAGTACCACAGCAGCGCGGCCGTGAGCGCGGCCGAAACCAGCACCGCCGGCCAGGGCAGCGCCTCGTTGCTGTCGGGGTCGAACGCGCCCCAGCCGAAGGCCCCGCGCTGCACCAAGTAAAGCAGCACCAGCTGAAAGGCGTTGTTGGTGAAGTGTGCGGCCATCGGCACCAAAATATTGCCGCTCCACTCGTATAAGTAACCCAGCCCCAGCCCCAGCACGAAGCGCGGCACAAAGCCAAAGAACTGAAAGTGAATGGCGCTGAAGATGGCCGCCGCCAGCCACACCCCCGCGTGCCGCGAGCCAAACCAGCGCACCAGGTTTTGTTGGATCACGCCCCGGAACACCAGTTCCTCGGCCACGGCCGGCACCACGGCAATGACGACGACGCCCACCAGCAGTCGGGCCCCGGACCGGAATTGCGTCAGGAACTTGGTGAGGAAGGCATTTTGATCTTCCTTGGCCCGTGCCCACGCTTCAAAGTCATGCAAAAACGCTGGGAAATGCACCTGCGCGTTCCACGCCACCATCGCCGACATGGCCGGGATGACGAGCAGTATCAAGGACGCCGCGCCCAGCAGCCAGCCTGCGCTGCCCAAGCGACGCGGCGCAAAATAGCGCGCCCACGGCATGCCCACCACACGGGGTATCACGGCCGCCCCGGCCCCCAGCCCGGCGAGGGTGAGGCCTTGCAGCAGCATCATCGCGGCCCAGCCGTGGGGGCTGGCGCCGGGGTTGGCGCTGAGTTGGCCGAAGGCGGCCAGCGAGTAACCGTAGAGCTGCCCAATCAGCAGCAGTGCCAGAAAGCTCCCCAGGCACAGCCCGGCAAAAGCCAGCCCCAGCAGCACCAGTATCTGCAAAAGCGGGTGCATGGGCCGGGCTGGGAAACCTTTCATAGCAGAGAGCAAGTTCGGGAGGTCGTAAATTTACCGCAGATTTAACGGACCGAACGGATGGAAACCTGGGCTCCGGCCCCTGGCCAAACACTACGGCCGGTTCGTCAATT
>JANPOR010000123.1:0-4478 GCA_031428075.1 Hymenobacter sp.
TTGGAATAGTTCAGGCCCAAGGCGTTGGTCTTGGTGATGCCGCTGCTCTGGCTCACCAAAAAGCTGTTGCACCTCCGCCGGAGCCCCCACCTCTACCAACGCGGCCGTTACCGCCTTGGTTCGAGTTGCTCACCATGCCCAGCAGGTCGTCAGTGCCGAAGTTTTGCTCGTTCACGTTGTTGCTCTGCGCCAGCACGCGCTAGTTGCTGTGGAAGTTGTTGATGTTGCCGTTAAGGTGGTAGCGCGCCGCATCGGCCAGGGCCGCGTCGCGCAGGTGTAGAAAAACGGGCTCGACGCGCGGGTCGCGGGCCACTTTGTCGTCAAAGGCGCTTATGGCAGGCATGTCCTTATCGCCGGGTTTCAACGCGTGGCCCGCCAGCACCTTGCCGCTCCACAGCAAGTTATCGACGATAAGCAACCCGCCCGGCCGCACCCGGCCGATAACGGCCTCGAAGTACGTGTCGTTGTGCTGCTTGTCGGCATCAATAAAGACCAAGTCCCACACTTCGTTGGCCAACCGCGCCAAAACATCGTGCGCACCGCCGATGTGCAGCGCCACCTGGTCGGCCAATTTCGCCGCCGCCACGTAGCGGCGGCAGCGCGCCTCCCGCTCGGGGTTAATTTCGATGGTGTGCAGGTGGCCGTCGGGGGCCAAGCCCTCGGCCAGGCACAGCGTGGCGTAGCCGCAGAACGTGCCAATTTCCAACACGCGCCAGGGTCCCCATCAAGTTGCTCAGCATACTTAGAAACCGGCCCTGTACGTGGCCGCTGCTCATACGCGGCATCATCGTTTGCAGGTGGGTTTCGCGCGTGAGTTGGGTCAGCAGCGGCGGCTCGGGCGCGGTGTGGGGCGAGGCGTACTGTTCAATAGTCTGAACCACGGATTTAGCGGATTAGTCGAATTTTGGGGATGACTCCGAACCGATAGATCAATAACCAGCGGCCGAGCCCGGCTCATAAAAATGCACTCGATGATATGCTGTGAACACAGTACCAATAGAATGCTCTTTTTGAGTCAATAACCGCCCTGGTAGGCCTAGTAATTGCAAATTGTCAGCAATTCCAAAGCCTCCTAAATCAAACATTACGTGATGGTTGGGGCAAAGGCAGAGTGCGTTGGTTAGCATATCCGGGCCGTGGTGGGGCGTGCCCAATGGCTGGATATGGGCGGCTTCAGCGTAGGGGCCGGCTGCGCCGCGCAGTTGGATGGCGCATACCTGGCAGTGATAATTGTGCAGAATTTTTACCCGGCGCAAAACGGCCGTGTCGCGCACGAGGCGCAGGATAGTGGTCTCACGGCGTGGTACCGGATCGTATGCTGCGCTGGCTTCGGCTGCAACCGTGGTAGGTGCCAGTGCTTCGGGAGCTTCGTCGGACAGCAACTCCGGTAGTAACTCCAAGCAGAAGCGCCACACGCGGTGCCCCGATTTGCCAGCCGCGGCCCAGTGGCTAGCTACTCGGTAAAGTCCAGCGTAGCGGTAGAAGCTGGTGCCACCGGCTGTCACCTTGCGGGTTACACGCAAAGGCAAGCCCATGAGTTCGTTGCGGGCCAATTCCAGGTTGGCGCCGGTTAGCGTCTGATCGGTTACTTGTTGCGTGCTTTCGGCACTGCGACCGCCCCGACCGGTATAGATAATGGTGTTGCCTAGATCTTCATCGTCTTCGTAGCCGCCTGACACTATGATTGAGGCCGCGCCTTCGCCCTGCCGGGCACTGATGCCGGCCTGGGTTTGGGTATGGACACCCGCACCCCATAACTCCAACCGGTTGGTAAACTCGTGGCCCGGCACAATGCCCGGAATGGGCCCAAAGACGAAAGGCAGCTTCGGCATGGCGCGGCGTTACTTCCTTTCCGGCACGTATTGCAGCACGCTCAGGTGCTCCTCGGTCAGCATTTCGTTGGCCATTTCGCGCAGTTCGGGGGCCGTAATCTTTTCAATTTGGCCGAAGATTTCACTCAGCGGCTCCACGCGGCCCAGGTCGAGGGTGCTTTTGGCCAGCAACTGCATCAAGCCCGAATTGCTTTCCTCGCTCATGGCGAGCTGGCCCATGAGCTGGTTTTTGGCCACGTGCAGCTGGTTGGTGGTCAAGACTTTGTCGCGCAGCAACTTCAGTTCTTTCTGAACCAGGCTCAGTGTGCGCTTCACTTGCTTGCCCTCGGTGCCGAAGTAAATACCGAACAGGCCCGTGTCGGTGTAGGGCGAGTAGGTGCTGTCGATGGTGTACACCAAGCCGTATTTCTCGCGCACGGCCAAGTTCAGGCGCGAGTTCATGCCAGGGCCCCCGAGGATGTTATTCAGCATGAAAAACGGGATGCGCCGCGCGTCGGCTAGCGGGTAGGCCGGGCCGCCCACCAGGCAGTGCGCCTGCGAAATGGGCCGGGTTTCGAGCTGCGTCTGGCGCACGTAGCCGTCGAAACCCTGGCGCGGCCGGGGCCCCAGTCGGGCCGGAATATCGGCCAGAAACTTGTCGGCCAGCCGCTGCACTTCTTTAAATGGCAGGTTGCTCACCGAGCTGAATACCAGCCGGTCGGTGCGCACGTTCTCGTGGTAAAAGGCGTGAAAGTCATCCGAAGTGAAGCCGCTCACGCTCGCGCGGGTGCCGAGGATGTTGACGCCTAGCGGGTGATGGCCGAACACCACGGCGTCAAAATCGTCGATGATGGCGTCTTCCGGCGCGTCCTGGTACATGCTCATCTCCTCCAGAATAACGCCGCGCTCCTTCTCTAACTCGCGGCCGGGGAAGGTGGAGTTGAACGTGAGGTCTGTCAGCAGCTCAAACGCCCGTTCGAAATGGGTACTGAGCAGCGTGGCGTAGAAGCTGATTTTCTCCTTCGTGGTGTAGGCGTTCAGCTCGCCGCCCACGGTTTCGAGGCGGTTGAGGATATGGAACGACTTGCGCTTGTGGGTGCCCTTGAAGGCCATGTGCTCCCAGAAATGGGCTAGCCCTTGCTGGTGGGGGCTCTCGTCGCGCGAACCGATGTCGAGCAAAAAACCGCAGTGTGCGATTTTGGTGTGCAGCACCTGCTTGTGCAACAGGCGGATGCCGTTGGGGTACTCGTGGATATCGTAATCAGTCATAGGGAACACAAAACTACCGCCGGCGGGCGGAGGTTTCACGTTAAGCCCGCGGTTAGCGCGGGCTTAACGTCTCTTTCAACGTACCCCCGACGACGCCAACAACTGCTCCACCTCGATGCCGTACGCGCAGCGAAAATGCCCCAGCGGGCAGGCCCCGTGCCCGTGCAGCCCGCAAGGCCGGCAGGACAGCGGCTCCTGGGTTTCCACCACGAACGACACCGGGCTCAGGGGGCCGAACCCAAACGCCGGCACCGTGGAGCAAAACACGGCCGCGACTGGGGCCCCCACCGCCGAGCAAAGGTGTAGCGGGGCCGAGTCGTTGACGTAGTTCATGCGGGCGCCGCGCATCAGGGCGGCCGAGGCCAGCAGGTCCAGCCGCCCAGCCAGGCTGATGACGTTGGCCCGGCCACTGCCCACCGCCAGCCGGTCGCAGGTGGCCGCGTCGGGCGAGCTCCCAAGCAGGTACACGGGCCAGCCGGGCGGCAGGGCCCCTAGCAGCTCCAGCCATTTGGCCTCCGGGTACTGCTTGGTGAGCCATACAGATGTGGGCGCCAGACAGATGTAGGGCCCCGGGGCGGCGTAGGGCGCCGCTGCGGCCTCGTCGGCGGCGGTGGGGTAGAGGCGGGGAAGGGTGGGCTGGCCGGACAAATCGCTGGCTTTAGCTCCATCAATTCCGAGCAGCGCCAGGTTGCGCGCCACCTCGTGGGTGCCGTCGCCGATGACGTGGCGCACGCGCCGCGTAAACAGGCGGCTGAAGGGGTTTTCTGCAAACCCAACCCGCTCCAGGGCCCCCGAAAAAGCGGTGAGAAACCCCGTACTAGCGAAGCGCTGCAGGTTTACGACGCGCCCGTAGCCAGCGGCCCGCACCTGTTGCACCAGCCGCCACAGGCCGGCGTACTTGCGGTGTTTCTTGTCCCACACCAGCACCTGTCGGACGTGCGGATGGCCCTGAAACAAGCCCTCATTGCCGCGCCGCACCAGCACGTCGACCGGCGTGGCGGGCTCGTGCTGGGCGAGGTATTCGACCAGGGCCGTGGCCAGAATCACGTCGCCAATAAAGGCCGTTTGGATGAGTAAAACGGGACGGACGGCGGATTTGAGCATGGCGGAAGCACAAAAATACAGCCGCCCGGCGCGTGTCGCCGACTTCCGAGATTTGGAAAATGTGAAACCAGCGTTTTATCTTTGCCGCAGCAGTTCTTTTTGAAAGAATTGTTTTTATACAGAGGCGCGGAGAGACAGGCTCGACGAACCGCCGGCAACCCCCTGCTAACGCAGAACGGTGCCAATTCCTGGTCATATAAAAACAAGTTGCCATGTTTCTTTCCTTCCCCAACTCCGGTGTTTTCCTTCTTACCCCATCGGCTCTGTACGAGCGGTGTTGTGGCCTGATGCCCG
>JANPOR010000124.1:0-3082 GCA_031428075.1 Hymenobacter sp.
GATTTATTGCCGCCAGGCCGCCCATTGACCATAAATTGCGGATATGAATGTAACAATTAAGTAAACTTTTTGATATACCTTTTTGTCATTGTATAGAGTTAAAATTGTTTATTTCCGACGTGTTTTTGTTTTTCACACTTAACCAACCCCGTCATGAAAAAAACATTTATTTTCCTGCTGCTAGTCAGCTTGCTCAATGCCTCGGCTCTGCGGGCCCAAGCCATTAAATTCGGCGTCAAGGCGGGCGTTAATTACTCCAACATCTCCGGCGATGTACTGAACCAGGACCAGTACAAGAACAAGTTCGGGGTACACGGCGGCCTGATGCTCAACATCGGGCTGGTGAACGATGGCTTCTTGTCGGTACAGCCCGAGGTGCTGTTTTCGCAGAAAGGCTTTAAGTACGCGGACACCGAGCTCAACGTCGGGGCTGACAAATACAGGTACACCGGCAAGGTGACGTACAACTACATTGATATTCCGGTGCTGCTGAAAATTACGACGAGTGGCCTGTACTTCGAAGCCGGCCCGCAGTTCGGCTACTTGGCCAGCATCAGCAACGATGTGGCCGTTACCAAAAATGGCCAAATCGTGTCATCGAACCAAAACTATGGCAACTTAGACAATGCCAAGCGCAGTGAAATTGGTTACGCGGCGGGGCTTGGCTACCAGTCCGAAAGCGGCCCCATGATCGGCTTGCGCTACAACGGAGGCTTAACCGATTTCGCAAAGGATGGCTACCAGGGTGGTAATTTCAAAAACGCTCGTAACTCGGTCTTCATGCTGTCGGTGGGGTACATGCTGGGCGGGCATTGAGGCTCCGGTTTCCCGTTGCTTGTTCTGGCTAATACCCTGATGCCTGCAGAAAAACCCGATTCGGTCGTCGAATCGGGCTTTTGCTTGCCCGAAAGCCGCTTATCCGCTACGCCGGGGGCCACCCCAGGCCGTCGATAATGGCCCGCGCCGCCCACGCCCCGGTGCTGAAGCAGCCTTGTAGCAAATAGCCGCCGGTGGGGGCCTCCCAGTCCAGCATCTCGCCGGCCGCATAAGTGCCCGGCCGCGGCCGCAGCATCAGGTGCTCGGTCAGGGCCGAAAAAACGATGCCGCCGGCCGTAGAGATGGCCTCTTCCAAAGGGCGCAGGCCCGCCACGGGCAGCGGCACGGCTGCCAGCAGCGCCGCTAGCGCGCCGGGGCCGAGGGCTCCGGCGTCGGGCTGGGCTTCGCGCAGTAGCGTAGGCACGGGAGGGCCCAAGTGCAGGGCCTTGCGCAGGAAGTCGGGTAGCGAGGCCCCGGCGCGGCGCTGCTGTAGCTTGGCCAGCAGCGCGGGAGCCGGCAGGTCGGGCTTCAGGTTGAGGCGCAGCACCGCGGGCCCCCCGCCGGCGAGCGCAGCCCGCAACTGGGGTGTGAGGGCGTACACGGGCGTGCCCTCCACCCCATATTCGGTCAGCATGATTTCGCCGCGCACCTCGGGGCCGTCATTCACCCGCAAAGCAATGTTTTTGAGCGGGGCGCGCCCGGTTTTCTGGATAAAAAAGGCCGACCACGCCACCTCGGCTCCGCAGTTGGCCGGGGCGAAAGGCGCGACTTCGATGCCAATTTCGCGCAGCAATGGCACCCAGGAGCCATCGGAGCCGGTTTTGGCCCAGCTGGCGCCGCCCAAGGCCAGCACGGTGGCGGCAGGCTCGACCGTGAACTCGGAGCCCGTGGCTTCATCGCGCAGGCGCAGGCCCTGCGCACCCGCAAAGCCCAGCCAGCGGTGGCGGGTATTGATTTCAACGCCCAAATCGCGCAGGCGTTGCAGCCAAGCCCGTAGCAAATCGGCGGGCTTGTGGGCGGCCACGGGGAAAATGCGCCCGCTGGTGCCCACAAACGTTTCAATGCCCAAGTCGGCGGCCCAGGCGCGCAGGTCATCGGCCGAAAAATGCGTGAGTAGGGGCCCGAACCGCGCCGCCTCGGCCCCGTACTTGGCGGCGAAACGGGCATTGTCGGCCTCGGCGTTGCTGAGGTTGAAGCCGCCGTGCCCGGCCACCAAAAATTTGCGGCCCACGGTGGCCTGCGCTTCGTACACGCGCACTTGGCGGCCGGCTTCGGCGAGGCGCTGGGCCACTATCAAGCCCGCTGGGCCGCCGCCTACCACGGCCACGAAGGAAGACATGTCTCGTTAGCAGTTATTAATGAGTAGATATCGGGTGGTTGCGGCGGGCGCGGGGCCGAGCCAGCCGTGTTTCGATCCGGTGGTACTCCAATTGCATAGCACCTCACCAAGCCTCACGCTTCGCTTTCCTGAATCAATTGCCGGCGGTAGCGGGCCAGGATGGCCGATTTGAGGATAAAGCCCAAATACCGGCCATCTTCTTCGCACACGGGCAGGGCCCAGGCCCCGTGGCGGTCGAGCAGGGCGAGGGTGTGCTCCAAGTTGTCGGCGGGGCCCACGATGGTCAGGGGCGGCTCCATCAGCTCGCGGGCCAGGATGGTGGCGTAGTGGTCTTCGTCAAACAGCGCGTCGCGCACCGAGTCGAGGCTGATGACGCCCATTAGCCGGCCGCCGGCCGCCACCACCGGAAACAGATTGCGCGAGGCGTGGCGGAAAATGTCGGCCAGTTCGCCCAGCGTTGTGGTGGGGCGCACCGCCACGAAGTCGGTTTCGAGCAGCTTGCGCGGGTCGAGTTGGGCCAGCAGGCCCCGGTCGCGGTTGGCGTACACGTCCACGCCCTGCAGCGTGAGCTTACGGGTGTACACCGAATAAGGTTCGAAGTACTTAGTAATCAAGTAAGAAGAGCTGCTTACCACCATCAGTGGCACAAACAGCGCGTAGCCCCCTGTGATTTCGGCAATCAGAAAAATAGCCGTGAGCGGCGCGTGGATGACGCCCGCCAGCGTGCCGGCCATGCCCAGCACCACGAAATGGATTTCCGGGATGTGGACCAGCCCGCTCATGTTAAGCAGCCGGGCGAAGAAAAACCCCGCCAGGGCCCCCGCAAACAGCGACGAGCCGAACATGCCGCCGTTGCCGCCCGCCCCCACCGTGATGCTGGTAGCCACCACTTTCAGCATCATACTGAACAGTACCAAAACGAGTAGT
>JANPOR010000125.1:0-4478 GCA_031428075.1 Hymenobacter sp.
GCTGGGCCTGGTCGCTCTCTTCCGCGCTCATCTGGTCGCGCATTTTCTTGGCCATTTTTTTCATCCGCTGGGCGGCGCTTTTTTTCTTGGCGCTAGCCTTTTGGTTTTGTTTTTTGCCAAGCTGCTGCTGGCCTTCCTGCATATCCTGGTCGGTCTGCTCCTGCTCGGGCTTTTGCTCGTCGGTCCCGTTCTGGTCGCCCAGGTCTTTGTCCATCTTCTTAAGGTCTTGCAAGTCCTTCTTCAAGTCCTCAAAAACCTGTTGGTTTTCGGCCTGGGTCTGCTTAAGCTGCTCCTGCTTGGCCTCCTGCCCCTGCTTCGAATCCTTGTTTTCGGGGTTATCCTTATCGTTCTGAGCCGTTTTTTCGGCTAATTTTTGTTCGTCTTCGGCCAGCTTTTCTAGCTTGTCGGCGGTGGCTTCGGCTTTCTGGTCAAATTGCATCTGCTTGAACATCTCCAGGGCCCTGTCCAACTCTTTCTGCAAGGTATTTTCCTTGTTTTCGAGCTGCTGTATCAGCTTTTGCATCTCGGCATCGGGCTGCTTTTGCTGCTCTAGCAGCTTTTGCAGTTTCGCGTAAAGCTTCTTGGTTTCGGGGTCGAGCAACTCGTTCATGAGCTTCTTCAACTCATCGGCCTTCTTGGCCAACTCTTCACTTTTAGGGTCGAGTTGATCTTGTTTCTGCTGCAATTGCTCGAACATTTTCTGCATTTGCTCCACTTGCTGGTTGAGCTGCTGCTTCTGATCGAGCATGTTTTCGAGCTGTTTACGGTCCTGAAAGCTCAGCTCGCGCTTGGTTTTGAGCTTGTCGGAGGTTTTGGCCAGCTCGCGCTCCAGCTTTTCGCTTTGCTTGGCGGCCTGGCTTATTTGGCTGGCCACCGATTGTGCCTGGGCGTTGAGTTGCTGCTGCTGCTCGCGGCGGCCGGGCAGCCGGAACTCGGCCGGCCGGGTGCGGGTGGCCTTGGGTCCGTGCAGGCCGTCGTTGTCCCAAGCTTCTACAAAGTATTCGAGCCGGTCGCCGGGCCGCAAGCCCAGGGCTTTGATATTCCAAGTATAACTGTAAGTGCCAGCGCTTTCGCGGGGCAGGTCTAGCGCGGTCAAATGCGCGCCGCCGGTAGTGCGGGGGCTCTCCCCGGCGCGGCGCACGGCGTAGTGTAGCAGTAAGCGCGTGAGGCCGTAGTCGTCGTGCGCGGTACCGCCCAGGGCCAAGAAGTTCAGCGACGTGGTGTCCGAAAAAGCTTCCAGTGTGAGCGTGGGCGGCAAATCGGGTACGGCGGTGAGTTGGTAAGCAATCGGGTCGCGGTTCAGGCTGGCCGGGTTTTGCAGTTGCAGTTGGTAGGGCTGCGAGCGCAGCACCTGCCGCACGACCACAAAAGCGCCGTTCTCGCGCTGCGCCGCCAGCGTCTCAGTTGGGTCTTCAAATACCAAAGTCAGCGCCTCGGTGGCGGTCGTGGCAAATTCCCAGCGCACGGTGCTGCCCTCGGGTACGGTTAGGTTGCCGCCGTTTTCCACGGTTTCTGAGGCCCGGTGGGTGTACGCTGGATAATCGATGCGCACTTTAAAGTCGCGCAGGCTGGGCCGTTCCAACACCATTAAGCGGTATTCGGGCGAAGCAAATCCGGCCCCAGTCAACTGGAAATCCACGTCGCCCGGCGGCTGCTCGAACACGTAGCGATACCGGTCGGCACGGCCCGCCACTTTCTGCATCCGGTGCTCGGCCCCGCCGTAGCGGATGCTTGCCTCGGCGGGCAGGGCGTTACCAGTCACAGCCACGTCCAGGACAAAATCTTCGCCCCGGAAAGCCTTCAGCTTGGCATTTTTCAGCACAAACTCAAACGGCGCCGGCGGCGAATAGGCCCGCTGGTAGTGCCAGATGCGCTCGGTGCCCTGTGTCAAAAAGCTGGGAAAAACGGCCAGCAGCAACAGCAACAGCGCCAAGGGCCCTAGTGCATACTTCCACAGCGGCCGACTTTGCTGCCGGATGTCAATGCCTTCGGCGAACGAAATCTGACCTAGCTGGGCAGCACGCTGCTCTAGGCTGGCGGCCACCAAGGCGTTGTCACGGGCTTGGCCCTGCAGTTGCAAGGCGTTCAGCAGGCGGTCCTGTACTTGTGGGAAAAGCTCGCCCACGCGGCGGGCGGCCTGCTCGTCGCTCAGCAACCGGCGCAGGTTGGTAAGGGCCGCCAGCGGCTGCCAAATCCAGCGCACGAACGCATAAACCACCAGCCCCAGAAAGCCGAATAGTAAGACCGCCCGCACCGCCTTGGGCAGGTACAGAAAGTATTCGAGCAGGCTCACGCCCACGAACAGCGTGAGCAGCAGCCCTCCCGCCACTAGGGCCCCCCGTACCAGCAAGCTCAGGTAAAATTTGCGCTTAAATGCTTCCAGCTCGGCCCGCACCCGCGC
The DNA here is from genome assembly GCA_031428075.1 of Hymenobacter sp. GTDB lineage: Bacteria > Bacteroidota > Bacteroidia > Cytophagales > Hymenobacteraceae > Hymenobacter. The sequence goes on from JANPOR010000125.1 coordinate 2,402, forward strand.
CAGGGCCGGGTACTGGTCCGCGTTGGGCGCGGAGCGCTCCACCACTACGGCCATAAATCAGCTTTTTTCTCTGAGAAAGATACGCAAACGGCGCCGGGCTTAGTTCAATAAGTGCAGTTTGTTCCACCAAGCGGGGCCCTAAAGCAATACCAATTACTGCTTGGTGGCACCGGCTACCCGGAAACATTAGCTCAGTTCTACCCAGGCCGGGCAGTGGTCGGAATGCACCACATCGGACAGTAGGCCGGCCGCCGCCAGGCGCGGGGCCAGGGCTTGATCGGCCAGCCAGTGGTCGAGGCGCCAACCCACGTTGCGCTGCCGCGAGCCCGCGCGATAGCTCCACCACGAGTAGTGCCCGGGGGCCCCTGCGTGGTGATGGCGGAAGGTGTCGACGAAGCCGTCGGCCAGCAAATCCTGAAACCATTGGCGCTCTTCGGGCGTGTAGCCGGGGCTGTGCTGGTTGGCCTTGGGGTTGTGCAGGTCGATTTCGGTCTGGCAGCAGTTAAAGTCGCCGCCGATGAGCAGCGGGGGCCCTCCGACGGCCCGCAACCCGGCTACGTAGCGCCGGAAAAAATGCAGCCACTCTACCTTGAACGCCTGCCGTGCCGGCCCACTCGTGCCCGACGGCATATAGGTGTTCAGCACCGATACATCGGCAAAATCCAGCCGCAGCACCCGGCCTTCGGCATCGTAGTCGCCATGGCCGCAGCCGATAGCCACGGCCCTAGGCTCCCTTTTTGAGAAGGTGGCTACGCCGCTGTAGCCGGGTTTTTGGGCCGGATGCAGGTAAGCGTGGTAGCCCAGCTCGGCAAAGCCCGACACGTCGAGGGCCGCTGTACCGGCCTTGATTTCCTGGAGGCATAGCACGTCGGGGGCTGCCTCGGCCACCCAGTCCAGCAAGCCTTTGCCAAGGGCCGAGCGCAGGCCGTTGACATTGTAGGAAACGATTTTCAAATGGTTGATTCCGTTAAAATGGTTGATTCCGTTAAAATGAATTGACCTGAAACTGTCTCGCCGAGCGCAATGAGCAAGGGCAATCTCAGGCAAACTGTTTTAATCATCTAAACTAAAATATTCCAACATGTGCCATTTCAGCATCCGTTCCTGCTCTTTGAGGAAAGCGAACGGCACCGGCCGTAGCAGCTTGTAGTGGGGCCAGCCGTCCTCGTCGATGCGCTCTAACTCGTAGTGGCCGCTGAGGCTGAATAGCTTGCAGGTGGCGATGTGCATCAAATCCTGCTTCTGCTCTTTGGTGAAGACCGCCACGCCCTGCCCCAATTCTTGCACGCCGATGAGCAGCAGCAGCGCGTTCAAGTCGGGGCGTTTGCCAAAACGGGTTTCCATTTCGGCTAGGAGGGTGTTCCAGCGAATCTCGAAGTCGGCTTCGGTTTCGAGAGGCTCTTCCCGATGGTCAGTGTTCAGGTCGTTGCTCATGCCGTAGGGTCCCCGTGAGTTTGGTTGTGGGCAGGGGCGGGAATGCCCAGGCCGGCTTCTTCCTTCAGGATTTCCCAGTACTCCACGGCGCGGCGGAAATGTGGGATGACGATGCTGCCCCCAATGAGGTTAGCGATGGCAAACACCTCGTATATCTCTTCATCCGAGAGCTTTTCCTCGTAGCACTTGCCCAAGTGGTACTTGATGCAATCGTCGCAGCGCAACACCATCGAGCAGGCCAGGCCCAGCATTTCTTTGGTTTTTACGTCGAGAGCCCCGGCGGCGTAGGTGTTGGTGTCGAGGTTGAAAAAGCGTTTGATGGCCCTGTTGTCGACCGCCAGGATTTTTTCGTTCATCCGCTGGCGGTAGTCGTTGAATTCGGTTACTTGAGACATGAGTGTTACTGTTGGTTATTTGTGCTTGGTTGTTGGTTCGTGGAGGCCTCTTATCGTTGCGAGGAATGAAGCAATACGTCCAAGTTTTAGCGACTACCCCAATGATGAGATAACCGTATTTTTAAAAGTGCCCAAGAAAGATTCATCGCAACAGCAAGGCTCATGGTTGAAGACCCGAACGGATTGCTTCGTTCCTCGCAATGACAAGGGAGCGCAATGACAACAGGGCGGCCCCCCACGGACCGAGC
>JANPOR010000126.1:0-5641 GCA_031428075.1 Hymenobacter sp.
GGCGGCGTCACGTCGCGGGGGCCACCCTGAGGCGGGGCCACTGCCGCGCAGCCGACCAGCGCCGCTAGTATTCCCGTTGCCACCCATCGTTCCGCGCGAAAAGCCATGTTCTTTCAGTGATTCAGTAAGGGTAAACTAAGCGCCGCACGGGCTTTTATGTTGTATCAGGCCCGCCCCGCCACGTACAGTAGGCTTGAATATTGCCCTTCGTGCCGGGTCGCGTAGCGATTGGAAGCGTAGCCCAGGCGCAGGGCCCTCAGCAAGCGACCGGCGCGGGGTGGCTCGCTCAACAGGCCCACGTAGTAGGCATCGAGCGGCATTGGTAGGGTGACGCGCAGGGCCAAGTGGTGCCTTTTGAGCAGCCGGGCCAGGGTGTCGGGCACGAAATGGTAGAGGTGGCGCGGCACGTCGTAAGCGGCCCACTGGGTCCCGTAATGCTGGGCATCGAAGCTGTTGGCGTTGGGCACGGCGATGAGCAGCACCCCATCGGGCCGGAGCAGGCGCACGAGTTGGGCGAGGGTTTCGTTCAGCAAATGCACGTGCTCCAGCACGTGCCAGAGGGTAATGGCATCGAACGAACCGGGCTCAAAAGCCGCCAGGTTGCCCTCTCCTATGGGCTGGGCCACGCGCTGGCTGGCTTCGGCCCGGGCCGTGGCGTTGGGTTCGACGCCAGCCACAGCCCAACCTGCTGCCCGGGCGGCGGCCAGAAAGTGGCCTGTGCCGCAGCCGTAGTCGAGCAGAAGGCCCCGGCGGGGCGCAAACTTATTCAGCAGGCGCACTTTCCTGCGCATTGTGAACACCCGGGCCATTTTGTAGACTTGGTTCACGAGGCCGTCGGCCCCGCTGTTGTGCGACACATAGGCCTTCGACTCGTAGTAGCGGCCGATGGCCACCGCGTCGGGCCGGGGGTTGGTGAACTGGAAGCCGCAGGCCGCGCATTGCGCCACGGCGAAGCTCTCGTGGCTCACGGTGCGGTCTTCCACCACCAATTTATTGCGAAACGCAGTTTTGCCGCAAATCGGGCAGGATTCTAGTCGTTCGTAAGACACACACTGTTACTTATAAATTATTAATCGCAACCTCTTGATTAACATAGGAATTACAATTAATAACTTATGATTTGTAATTCAAAATTTACCTACCGAGGTACACCATCAGCACCGACACGTCGGCTGGCGAGATGCCGCTGATGCGGCTGGCCTGGCCCAGGGTTTCCGGCTGAATCTTGAGAAGCTTTTCGCGGGCTTCATGGCTCAGGGCGGGCATGGTTTTGTAGTCGAGGCGGCCCTGGATGACAAAGCCTTCCAACTCCTGCATCCGGCTGGCTTGTTGCTGCTCCTTTATTAGGTAGCTCTCGTACTTGATGCCGATGACGGCTTGCTCCAGTGCGTCGGCGTCGAAGACCAGGAGGGCCCCGGCCAGCGCGGGCAGGGCCCTGGCCAGGTCGGCCAGCTCCAGGTTGGGGCGACGCAGCAGGTTTACAGCGCGGGTTTTCTCATGGATTTCGGCTGAGCCGACTTCCGCCAGAAACGCGTTGATGGCTCCCGGCTCGATGGCGAATTCCTTCAGCAGTTCGGTGGCTTCGGCGGCTTGGGCTTGTTTCCGTTGCACGCGGGCCAGGCGCTCGTCGGAGGCCAGGCCCAGGGCGTGGCCCAGCGGCGTGAGGCGCAGGTCGGCATTGTCCTGGCGGAGCATCAGGCGGTGCTCGGCGCGGCTCGTGAACATGCGGTAGGGCTCGTCGGTGCCCTTGTTTACGAGGTCGTCAATCAGCACGCCGATGTAGGCCTCGCTGCGCGTGAGCACAAACAGCTCCCGGCCGTGCACCTTGTTGTGGGCGTTGATGCCGGCCATCAGGCCCTGGCACGCGGCCTCCTCGTACCCGGTGGTGCCGTTGATCTGACCCGCAAAGTAGAGGCCCGCTACCTGCTTGGTTTCCAAAGTGGCGCGCAGCTGCGTGGGCGGAAAGTAGTCGTACTCGATGGCGTAGCCGGGCCGGAACATTTTGGCGTTCTCAAAGCCGGCGATTTCGCGCAAGGCCCTATACTGCACGTCCTCTGGCAGGCTGCTAGAAAAACCATTTACATAGCATTCCACCGTGCTCCAACCCTCGGGCTCTACGAAAATCTGGTGGCGGTCCTTGTCGGCGAAGCGGTTAATTTTATCCTCCACGCTCGGGCAATAGCGGGGCCCCAGGCCCTTGATGCGGCCCTGGAACATGGGCGACTTCTCAAATCCTTCGCGCAGAATAGCGTGGACCCGCTCGTTGGTGTAGGTAATGTAGCAGGGCCGCTGCAGAGCCAGCGGCTCGGTGTCGAGGTAGGAAAACCTGCCAGGCACGGCGTCGCCGTCCTGCACCTCCATTTTGGAGTAGTCCAGGCTGCGGCCGTCCACGCGCGGCGGGGTGCCGGTTTTCATGCGCCCGGCCTCGAAGCCTAGGCGCACCAGCTGCTCAGTGAGGCCGTGGCTGCCCTTCTCGGCCGCCCGCCCGCCGCCAAAGTTTTTCTCGCCGATGTGGATCAGGCCGTTCAGAAACGTACCGTTCGTCAGCACCACCGCCGGGGCCCTAAACTCGACGCCAAGCTGGGTTTTGATGCCCAGCACGGCGCCGTTTTCCACCAGCAGGCCCGTCACGGATTCCTGCCAGAAATCTACGTTTGGTATGCTTTCCAGGGCCAGGCGCCAGGCTTCGGCGAAGCGCATCCGGTCGCTTTGCGCGCGCGGGCTCCACATCGCGGGGCCCTTCGAGCGGTTCAGCATCCGGAACTGAATCATGGTCTGGTCGGTGATGACACCAGATTGGCCGCCCAGCGCATCGATTTCGCGCACAATCTGGCCCTTGGCCACGCCGCCCATGGCCGGGTTGCACGACATTTGGGCGATGGTGTTCAGGTTCATTGTGGCCAGCAGCACTTTGGAACCCAGGCGGGCGGCGGCGGCGGCGGCCTCGCAGCCGGCGTGGCCCGCGCCCACCACAATCACGTCGTATTCGGAGGAAGGAAACATAGAGCGCGAGGTATCGCGAGGTTAAGAGAGGTTCCGCAAGGTTTCTCACAAAGTGCAAAAGAGAAGCGTTCCATGGGGGTTAGAGCGAATCTTGCGAAACCTTCCTTAACCCTGCGAAACCTCGCGCGAAAAAGCCGCCACCCATTTCCAGCGAAACGAGTTGCGGCCCCCAATAATTAGTTGATAAGCAAAAAGCACAACTAGCTCAAAACGTGCGCAAAGATAGGCAATAATCCTCCTTCTTGCGCATGGCTGTCTGGCTCAGTAGGTCCTTGTCGTGGTAGCCTAGCAAGTGCAGCACGCCGTGAATCATGACGCGGTGCAGCTCATCGCGGAAGCTGACACCCAGGCTTTTGGCATTGTCGGCCACCCGTTCGGTACTGATGAAAATGTCGCCTTCCAAAATGTCCGAATCGTCGGCGTTGTCGAAAGTAATGACGTCGGTGAGCGTGTCGTGGTTGAGGTACTCCACGTTCATCCGATGCAGGTAGTCGTCGGAGCAAAAAATGTAAGTGAGTTGCACAATGCGGTACTCGTGTACCGTGGCCACCCGTTCAATCCAGCCAATCAAGTCCTCGGCGTCAGCCAGCGCAAAGTCGGGTGCGTCTTCCACCATGAACTCGATGCCGGGGGCCTCGTGGTGCAGCGGGCCGGGCGGAAACGAGTCGTGGTCGGGCGGCTTGACGGGCGGGGCGGTGTTCAAGCGGCGGCGGCAGTTTGCGATTGGGACGACGGGGCATCGGCGGACGTGAGCCGAAAGGTCAGCTCTACGCGACGGCCTTCTTTGCTGAACTCCACCGCGTCGGCCAGGTGGCGGATGAGGAAGATGCCCCGGCCACCGGGATTTTCCAGGTTGTCGGGGGACGTTGGGTCGTCCAGATTTTCGTAGTTAAAGCCCGTGCCCTCGTCCTCAATCTCGAACTTGAGTTGGTTGGGCTGCACGTATAGCGAGAGGTACACGTTTTTGTCCTTGTCGAACTTGTTGCCGTGGCGAATGGCATTGTTCACGGCCTCGGTTACGGCTACCATGATATTGCCGTAGATATCGTCTTCAATGTGAAAGGTATCCTTCGAATTGTCGATGAAGCTTTCTACTACGCGAATGTTTTCGACAAGCGACGGAATCTGAATTTTTACCTGTTTCATAAAGCAAGGTGCAAAGAAAGAGCGCCGGGCGCTGACCGGCAAAAGTAAAGTTTTATCGATAAATAAGGATCAGCAAATTTCGGCCTCTCCGTCAATTATTTGATTCTTATTTAATTTTCTTGAAATACTCTCCCACTTCGCGCTGGTAATAAGGCGTGAGTACCGGGGGGTTAGTTCGTAAAAGTTCGGTTTGGCGTTGGGCCGGTACTTTGTACTTATCGAAGGAAGGCGGGAAAACCGGCGGTTGTGGCTTCGCCGCTTGGGCCTCACGTTTAGTATCTTGGTCGCGCTCACGGGCTGATTTCTCAACCTCCAGCAGGCGAGTCAGGATTTGTTGCTGGCGCAACAAGGTTTGTTCCGTCAGACGCTTGTTTACGAGGTCGGTCTCTGTTTGTTCCATCAGCTTTTTCACTTCGTTGCTGCCGCCTGCGCCCTGTCCGTCCTTGGCGTCTTTGTCGCTGGTGTTGCCCTTGCCGTCTTTGCCGCCGGGTTTGCCAGCGCCCTGCATATTACCTAGCTGCTGCATGGCTTGGCGAAGCATTTGTTGCTGACCGGCCAGCTTGGCCAACTCTTGCGAAAGGGCGCGTCCAGTTTTACCGCTTTGCGAGAGCTGCTGAATTTGTTGGTTGAGTTGCTGCTGCATCTGGCCCAGGTTGCCAGGGCCCGACTTACCCCCGGGGCCCTGGCCTTTGCCCTTTCCTTTTTTGCGACCAGGGCGGCCGCTGCCGTCTTTGGGTTGGCCCTGGCCTTGCATTTGGGCCTGTTGCATCTCGTTGAGCGAACTGCTCAGCATCAGGGCCAAGTTGTTCATACTGGTCATGGCCTGCTGCTGGGTAGCGGTGGCACGGTTCACGTCGCGCTGCTGGATGTGGCCGAGGGCCTCGTCCATCCGGCCGTTCATCTCGCCCACTTCACGGGTCACGAAGCTCTGAATTTTGGGTTCGCGCTTGGCCAGCGCGTACAGCGAGTCTTGGATGATGCGCGAGTCGTCGCGCAGCTTGCGCTGGTTCTGGCCCAACTGCACGAAGCGCGGATCACTCTGGTCGACTTGGCGGAAATCCTTCATCAGACTTTCCTGATCGAAGCTGAGCGTCAGCAGATTTTTGAGAATGTAGCGCAGGTCGTCGATATTTCGCTGGGCCTGGTCGCTCTCTTCCGCGCTCATCTGGTCGCGCATTTTCTTGGCCATTTTTTGCATCCGCTGGGCGGCGCTTTTTTGCTTGGCGCTAGCTTTTTGGTTTTGTTTTTTGCCAAGCTGCTGCTGGCCTTCCTGCATATCCTGGTCGGTTTGCTCCTGCTCGGGCTTTTGCTCGTCGGCCCCGTTCTGGTCGCCCAGGTCTTTGTCCATCTTCTTAAGGTCTTGCAAGTCCTTTTTCAAGTCCTCAAAAACCTGTTGGTTTTCGGCCTGGGTCTGCTTAAGCTGCTCCTGCTTGGCCTCCTGCCCCTGCTTCGAATCCTTGTTTTCGGGGTTATCCTTATCGTTCTGAGCCGT
>JANPOR010000127.1:0-21307 GCA_031428075.1 Hymenobacter sp.
CGTGGACGCGGCGGGCAACATGTACGTGACCGGCTACTCGGCTAACGGCAGCAATAATGATTACGCCACGCTCAAGTACACCCAGAGGACGCCGCCGGTGCTGACCCTCCCGGCGGCCGTTACCCTCTCCGCCGATACCGGCCAGTGCACGGCGACCGTCGTGGCGCTCGGTACGCCGGTCACGGCGGACAACTGTACGGTGGCGTCCGTCACCAACGACGCCCCCGCCGTCTTTCCCAAGGGAACGACCACCATTACCTGGACGATGAAGGGCGCCGCCGGCACCACGGCCACGGACCTGCAGACCGTGACGATCAACGACGCCGAAAAGCCGACGATTACGGCCCCGAGTGCGGTCACGGCTACCACTAACACGGCCTGCACAGCCACGGGGGTGATGCTGGGCACCCCGGTGACGGCGGATAACTGCGCGGTAAAAAGTATAAGCAACGATGCGCCGACGGCCTTCCCCCTGGGGGCCACGACGGTGACTGATGGTAGCAACAACACGGCCACGGCCACGCAGACCGTAACGGTGAACGACACGGAGAAGCCGGTGCTGACAGTGCCCGCTGCCTTGGTGAGCAGCGCGCCTGACGCCCAGTACGACGTGGCCATTTTCTTTGCCCCGACCGATAACTGCGCCGGCGCCACGGTGGTGGCCAGCTTGGCGTCGGGCAGTACCTTCCTCGTAGGCACGACCACGGTCAACGTGACGGCGACCGACGCCAGCGGCAACACCCGCCAAAGCAGCTTCACGGTCACGGTGAACGACGTGACACCCCCGCGGTGGCCACCCAAAACGTGAGCGTGGCCCTGGTCAACGGTCAGGCGGTGATTACGGCGGACCAAGTGAACAACGGCAGTCCCGATGCCTGTGGCATTGCCAGTACCGGCTTGAGCCGCACGGCCTTCAACTGCGCGGACTTGGCCAATAGCCCCATTACGGTGACGCTGACGGTGACCGACGTGCACGGCACGTGGGGGCAGGGGTACAGCTATGGTGACGGGCAGCATTCCGCCCCGTCTATTACGGTGATGCCGAGCAGCAGCATGTATACGGGCGGGGCCCACGAACCTGTGCCTGGGCTACGACGCCTAGGGCGCTACGCTCACCGCCTCAGGCGGCATGCGCTACACCTGGAGCCCGGCCACGGGCCTGAGCGACGCGGCCAGCGCCGCGCCGGTGTTCACGGCCACCGCGGCGGGCACGTTCCTCTACACGGTGACCGCCACCAGCGCCTCGGGCTGCACGGCCACCGCTTCGGTGACGCTGACCGTCGTCAACGCGCGCTGTGGCACCAAGAACGACAAGGTGCTGGTCTGCCACCGGGGCAATACGCTTTGCATCGGGACCACGGATGTGGCCGCCCACCTGGGCCACGGCGACCGGCTCGGCGCTTGCGCGGCGACGGCCGCCCCCCTGGCGGCGGCCGCGGGCAGCGTCACGGAACTGGCGGTGTACACCAACCCGACCGGGGACCAAGCGACGGTGACGCTCCGCACCCCACTTGATGGCATCGCCTAGAGGTGGTTACAACGCCTTGGGCCAGCGCATGGCGGCCCTCTACGAGGGCGCGGTGAGCGGCGGGCAGCGCTACGTGTTCCCGCTCAACAGCTAGGACCTGGCCACCGGCTTATACGAGTGCCGCGTGGTAGTCAACGGCAAAGCCGAAATGCGGCGCTTACTCATCGCGCGGTAACAGCATAACCAACCTTTCGGCTATCGAGAAAGCCCCGGCAGGAAGTTCCTGCCGGGGCTTTCTGTTGGAGGACAAGTTGGAGAAGGTAGAAGCCGCCATTGGTGGGGAGGCATGCTGTCGAGCAAACCAACGAAACGAGCCGATGGAAATAACCCTGAACTTAGGCGACGCCCGGCAGAGCCCATCAGATCGGCTCCTTGTAGCCAAGGGCGAAGGGTGAGCAAACCGCTGTTTCTACCTCTTTGCCCTGGTGAAAAACAGCACTGCTCCAATAATTGCATTCTTAGAGAACCAAGTTACCAGAAGCATTAAAGCTCCCAGCCCAGTCCCTATGGCCCCGCCGGTTTTAGCAGCCTCGGAAGTGGCATTGGAAACAGCGTCTGCCGCAGATCCCACCCCAGCAATAGCCAATAGGCCACAAGTAGGTTAAGGCCTATGAAAAGGTATTTAACCCCCCCTTCCTACTTGCGGACCTCTGTGGTTTGCGTAGTTCAAAGCCACAAGTAAGGATATTTAGAGGCTGTACTACTTATTTGAGTAGAACATATTGAAAAATCAATGCTACGGGTAATTTCTGACTTTTCCTTGATGTAGCGGCAGATTGAAACCGTTGCCCCGGCCTGTTGCAAAGTTTGAACAGATTGACTGAGGAAAAAACCCCGCGCCCTCGTCTGAGGAATTGAGGCTTTTGCCGTGGCAAGACAAACTAGAAGTTATTTGATTATAATTTTTTAGATATTTAATATTATTAGACCTTTGATTTATGAATTCCTTTCGTATTATTATACCGTACATATTTTTCACTCACTTCTAAAAAACGCAGCATGACCCCTTCCGTTACTTCTGAACGAAAAGCATGGACCACCTCCAAAAAAATATTAGCGGTGGGCACCCTTATCTTAATCGCCCTTGGTGCTTTGATTCGACAAGCTGCGCCAAACTCCCCTGCTGTGGTTCGGCTTTCTTCGGACCCATCCTCAGTAGTGTCCACTTCTCGCCCCAACGCTGAAGAAGTGGCTTTTGCATCCCTGAAAACGGGCATGAGCTATGAGCAGGCCGTTACGATTCTCGGAAGCGAGGGCGAAGAAATCGCTTCCAATGAAATGTCAGGAGTCAAAACGGTGCTCTGCGAATGGAAAGGCGGCAAATTGTGGGCAACCAAAAACGCCGTGTTTCAAAATGGTAAGCTGATAAACAAGAAACGGTTTGGTACGGAGTAGCTTGTAACTAGCTGAACCGTAAAAAGCCCCGCCTTCCTCCCTTGGGAACGCGGGGCTTTTGCGTTGTACATATCCGCAAGCAAGGATTTAATAGGGAGCGGAGTACTTGTAGGCACCAGGAAAGAATCAGCCACCCAGCAACAAAGCTAAGTGACTGATTATAAATGAGCGAGAAACGAGGTTCGAACTCGCGACCCTCAGCTTGGGAAGCTGATGCTCTACCAACTGAGCTACTCTCGCGGGGGTTGGATGGAGCAAAAGTACAACGCCGCCGCCGCCCGGGCAAGCCAGAACCGCTGCCAACCCGGCGGCGATGGGTGGCGTATGAAACCATCTATGACCGCTACTCGTCTTTCGCCTGCTACCTGCCGCCTGTTGGGGTGGATGTTCCTTTGGACCGGCATCTTGCTGGGGCTGGGCCAACTGATTCGGCTGGGCATTGCGGCTTATGCGTGGTCGTTAGCGGGTGTTAAAGGGACCCTAGAGGTGGGCCTAGTATCGCTCTACATCCTGGGGCTGGTGGGGGCCAGCTTGTTGGTGCGCTACGGCCGTCAGCTACTGCGCGGCCGCCGAATTGCGGACGGCCCCGCCGAAGAAACTATCCTATAGGTCCGGCGCTTCCGCCAGCCGAGTCCGACCTTTGCGCCCTTATGTCGTCTCCCCTCCGCATCGCATTGGCCAAGGCCAACGCCGCCACCGCCGCCCATTTAGCCGAATTGGGCCGCAAAACGTACGCTGACACCTTCGCTGACACCACCCGGCCCGAGGACCTGGCCATTTTTCTGGCCGAAACCTTTGGCCCCGAGCTACAGCTGGCCGAGTTGCAGCACCCCGAAACCACTTTTTTGTTGGCCCACATGCAGGGCACGCTGGTAGGCTACGCCAAGCTGCGCGAGCCCTCCCCCCTGGGCCTACCCGAGGGCCAGGATCCCGCCGGCCGCCTCGAAATCGAGCGCCTCTACGTGGCCGAAGACTGGCTAGGTACCGGCCTAGGCGCAGCCCTTATGCGGGCTACGCTGGCCCTTGCCGAACAGCTGCGTTGCACCGCCGTGGTGCTGGGCGTATGGGAGAAAAACGACCGGGCGCTGGCGTTCTACCGACGATTCGGCTTCCGGGAAATTGGTGAGCACAGCTTCCACATGGGCGAAACCGTGGACCGCGACCTGATTCTGCGTAAAGGCTTGGCGGGCCGATGAGGGCCCTCGCAGGGAGCAGCATGACTAAAAGCAAGCTACTTTTGGCTGTGGTTGATGCTCGCTTAATGAGATTCTTTACCGCCGTCCAGCGCGGTCCTTGGCGGCTCACGCTGCTGGCCCTTGCGCCGTGGCTGCCTGCCTGCCAGCCCGCCGCCAACCGTGCCGCGCCGGCCCCGCCGCCCGTGGGCCACTACGTTGGCACGGTGCAGCCCGCGGGGCAGCCCGCCCAGCCGGCTACTCTGGAGCTGCGCCACCCCGCGCCGGGCCACTACACAGCCGAACTGACGGGCCCCCCAACCCTGCGCTTCGTCGCCGACACCGTGGTCTACCAAAACGGCCGCCTGCGCATCGTGCGCCCCGGCCGACCCGGTGAAACCTTGGATTTAGTCCTCGACGGCGATTTTTGGCGCGGCACGCTTCGCCTCGATTCGGTGCAGGCTCCTGTGTTGCTGGTGCGGCGCGGGCCACCTACCCCTACCGCATACCGCGTGGAAGAAGTACCGGCGGCCCAGGGCACGGCTTGGCTGTTTGCCCCCGCCGATGTGCGCACGCCCGGCCCCGGCTTGGCCCTGCTGCCCGACGCGGCCACGGCCCCCGCCGGGCCCCTGTGGGCCGACGCCCTGGCCCGCGAAGGCCTCACGGTGCTGCTGCTGCCAGCCGCTGATACCGCCAGTCCGGCCACTGCTGGGGTGCTGCTGCGCGCCGCGCGCCGTCTGCTGCGAAACACCACCGGCACCGACACCACCAACCTCGGCACTTGGGCCGCGGGCCCCCGCGCCGATGCCGTGGCCCAGGCTCTGGCCGCGCCCAGGGGGCCCCACACAGCGTTTTTCATCGTCCAAAATGCTCCCCTGGCTGCTGCCAGCCGATTTGCCTACCGCGAGTTAGCCCGCCGCCAGCTGCCGGTGCTGGGCCTGTTCGGCGGGCCCAGTAATGCAGCGGCGGCAAGTCTACGCGGGGCTTTGCGCGGGCGGACGGTGCGCAGCTACCGAGCCGCTGGCCCCGATCTGCTGGTACCGGCCCCCGGGGGCCGCACCTTCGCGCCGGGCCTGCTCGACGCGGTGGCGCAGTGGGTGCCCCGCCCCCGGTAAGCGGTAGCATGGGTGCCACGAATCCGCGCCTTGTTGGGTTATTGTTGTAATCAAGCCTTACGGACGGGCCTTGCCGCGCCCACGCTACAGCAGTAGCAGACCTTTTTCGCGTAGCAGCTGCCAGGCTGGGCTTTGCAAGAAGGCTTCGAAGGGACCTGCCAGAGCCGGGAACGTGGCTGCCGCTTCTTTCAGAAGCACTTTCGTATCATAGTCGTAGCTGAGGCGCGTGAGTAGCTCGTGCAGCCAGCAGCCGGCGGCTTCGGCCGCTTTTACCTCAAAATCTTCGGCCTGCTCGTAGCAGGTAAGGACGACACGGGTGCCTTTTTTGCCGGCTTCGATGCGTAGCTCGGGCACATTGCCGAGCCAGAACAGGCGCTGGTTCTGCTTGGCGAAATCGGGCTTTTCGGGGGCCTGCAGGGCCTGCGGCACGAGCTGGCGCGGGGTAGTAGTTTTGGGCGTTTTGAAGTCGAACCAGAAGTTCAGCGGCTCGTCGAGGGCCACGCCGTGCAGGTAGTTGTAGAGGCTCTTGGCCAAGCCGGGGCCGTAGGCTTCGTGGTCGGTGCCCAAGGGGTCGTCGTGCCAGAGATCGTTCCAGGCAAAGCCAGCGGGCTCGGGGCCCACGGCGGCCACCTGGTACCTGGCCGGGTCCTTCCCCACCGGCGAGTGAGCCGTCATCGAGAAGCGGTGCCAATAGCCCGACTGCACCACGCCGGCCGCAAACAGCTGCCGTACAATTTCCAACGAATCAATAGTTTCCTGGGCCGTTTGGGTTGGGAAGCCGTACATCAGGTATGCGTGCACCATGATGCCGGCTTGGGTGAAACCGTCGGCCACGCGCGCTACCTGGGCAATGGTGACGCCCTTTTCCATTAGTGCCAAAAGCCGGTCGGAGGCCACTTCCAAACCCCCGCTGACGGCGATGCAGCCGGAGGCGGCCAGCAGCCGGCAAAGGTCGGGCGAGAAGGTTTTCTCGAACCGGATGTTGCCCCACCACGTGATGGCCACGCGCCGCCGCAGCAGCTCCACGGCCAAGTCGCGCAGGGCCAGCGGCGGAGCAGCTTCGTCAACGAAGTGAAAGCCAGTCTGGCCGGTTTGCGCGATGATTTGCTCGATGCGGTCGACCAGCAGCGTGGCCGGGGCCGTTTCGTAACGACTTATATAATCGAGCGTTACATCGCAAAATGAGCATCGTTTCCAGTAACAGCCGTGGGCCACGGTGAGCTTGTTCCAGCGGCCGTCGCTCCAAAGGCGGTGCATGGGGTTGAGCACCTCGAGCACCGAGAGGTAGTCGGTGAGCAGTAAATCGGAGTAGTCGGGCGTGCCCACTTCGTGGTGCGGCACGTCGGGGTGCGGGTGGTTGAAGTACTGAACCCGTCCGGCTTCGTCGCGCAAAAAGGTGCGTTGCAGCTCGCTCTGCGCGATTTCGCCGGCCCAGAAGTCGAATAGCCGCAACCAGGGGCCCTCGCCGTCGTCGAGCGTGAGGAAGTCGATGCAGTCGAAGAAACGCGGCTCCTGGATGGTGCGCAGCTCCGTGTTGGGGTAGCCGCCGCCCATGACGGTGCGCGTTTCAGGACGGGTTTCCTTGATGCGATGGGCCAACCGGAGGGCCCCGTAGAGGTTGCCCGGGAAGGGCACGGTGAAGCCCACGACGTCTGGATGCACCCGTGCTAACAGCGCGTCTAGCTCTTCCAACAACAACGTGTCCAGCAAATTAGCCGGCGCTTGTAGGGCCTCGTGCAGTGGCTCGAAGCTGGTAGCCGAGAGGGCCAGCTTTTCGGCGTAGCGCGAAAAGCCAAAGTGGGGCCCCACGGTTTCCTTGATGAGGTCGGCCAAATCTTCCAAGTACAGCGTGGCCAAGTGGCGGGCCTGGTCGGTGAGGCCCATCGTGCCGAAGGCGGTTTCGAGGTCAGCCACGCTGTCGAAGCGGCTGGCTTCGGGCAGGAAGCGGCCGTGGCAGATACGCGGCGCCAGCGTCAAATCCTTGTTTTGCAGGAAGCGGACGACCGGCGCGATGGTGGCCAGATAGCGGTTTTGCAGCCGCAGCATGCGCCGGGCGTTATCGCTGAGATCAAAATCGCCCGCCTCAATCTCGGCGAACACGCGCTTTAGCCCGTCCACCGAAAACAGCCGCAGCACGAGTTGCAAGCCCAGGTCGGCCTGCGTTACGGCGTGGCCCCGTCCCGTCAGAAATCCCTTGATGTAGGCCGTAGCCGGGTACGGCGTGTTAAGCTGCGTGAGCGGCGGGGTAATGAGCAGAATTTTGGGCGAGGCAAGGGGCACGGTAGCCATCAACCCGGCCGGGGCCGCCAGGGTTCATTAGGCCGCAAAGGTCGGGCACAAAACGCGGGAGAGCCTCACCCCCTTCGTTTTCATTCCACCCATTTATCCATGCTCGTTCCGGGCGCTTTTCGGCGCACGTTCCCGGGTCCAAAAGCGGCGCGTCACTGTAAATGGGCGTGGCGCGGCGGCCGGCACGTAGCCGGCAAGTTGCCCGCCGGTGTAGACCTCAGGGCCCCGAAAGTAGTCGGCAGTGAAGAGGTAACCGATCCCCGGTGTAAGGCCGTGGACACTGAAACCTGTGGCTTCGCCCCAAATGTTGTTGCCTTTCGGCCAAATTCTACACTACCTACGCCGGACCGGGGCCGTAGACTATCTCAGTCGGCCCGTGGCCGGTTTTCAAATTATTACCCTAAAATCAATGGCCATTTCCACCACCGCCCACCCCGCCAACCAAAATGTACTCGACGCCCTCGCCCGTTGCGTGGCCGCCTGCGAGCACTGCGCAACCGCCTGCCTGGGCGAGGAGAACATTAAGCTGATGGTGCCCTGCATCCGCCTCGACCGCGACTGCGCCGACATCTGCCGCCTCACGGCTGCCTTCATCGCCCGCGACTCCGACCATGCCCCACACGTGCTCAGGGAGTGCATCGAAATTTGCCAGAAATGCCACGACGAGTGCGCCCAGCACCAAACCGAACACTGCCAGGCCTGCGCAGCTGCCTGCAAAGCTTGTGTGGAGGCTTGCCGGACGTATAACTAATTGATGGTCAAAAGTTCAACAAATAAAAGCTGGGCCCGCTACCGATTCGGCAATGGGCCCGGCTTTCGGGTCAAGGACCGGCTTGTAGCTGCTTATAGTGAGTCCAGCGAGACGCGGGTGGGCAGCGACAGGCGGCGAAACTCGCTCACCGAGTGGCCCGTCACTTGACGAAACTGGTTGCTCAGGTGCTGGCCAGAGCTGTAGCGCATCTGGTCGGCAATCTGGTTCAAGGTCAACTCACCATAGCTAAGCAACTCTTTTACGTGCTCGATTTTGAGGCGGATGAGGTACTTCTCGATGGTGAGGTGGGCAGTGCGCGAAAACACTTTGCTCAGGTGCGAGTAGGTGGCGGCCAGCCGCTCGGTGAGAAAAGCCGAAGTGGTAAGCGGCGAGCGGGCCGTGCGCAGGTGGTCAAGGTAATCGGCCAGCAGGGTCTTGATTTGTTCCGTAAGTTGCTCGGCGCGACCGCGCAATAACTCGAAGCCGGCGGCTTCGAGTAGCGGAGCCACCGCTTCAGGATCGATGGGGGTGGCGGCGTCCAACTCAGCGGTGCCCAAGGTTACGACCTTGGGCTTGTAGCCAGCGCGCACCAACAGACTGTGCACAGCTTCGACACAGCGGGGGCACACCATATTTTTAATGTAGAGCAGGTTAGTAGACACAGGCATTAACGGGTAAAGGGCCGCCCGGTGGCGGCGTGAGGAGATGCAGTACGGGTGGGGGCTCCGGCCCGGGCCGGTCGGGGGCGGCGGGCCGCTGGAACTGGCGAAACCGCGGCCCACCCACGCCCAAACCAGTGCCCGGTGGCCCAGCTCACGAATGGCACCACGGCCAAGAACGTGACGGCCAGCAGCCAGAAAAATATGAAAAACGCGGGGGCAAGCCGGCCGAAGAAATTCCCATCGGCCCCGAACACATAACCTACCAGCGCGAGGGCCAGCACGAGGCTCGTAATGGCCAGCGCGCCCACCCGCCGCCACGGCAAGGCGGGCAGAAAACGGGCAAAACGCGGGCGCAGTGGTTGGGGCATAAATGGAACTCGACAGGTGAAATTAACAAAAATTTTCTAGACTTTGTCCGTGAGCCTCGGCCTTCATAGCGAAAACCAGCCTCCAAATAGTATTCGGGCCTACTTTAATACGGTCAGCAGTTCGCGTTGCATGGACTCGCCTTGATCAGCGGTATACAACTCGTTCATCTGGCGCACAATGGCGGTGGCATACATGGCAGGATCGGCGTGAAGACGCTGGGCCAGGGCCTGCGCAGCAGCCGGGCGGGGGCCCCATTCAGCCAAGACCTGGCCGGTGGCGGCGTCTTGCACGATGAGTTTGGGAATGCTGTTTTTACCTTCTGTCTGGTGGGCGGCAATCAGGGCGGGGTGGTCAGAACGCAGCAGCACATGGAGGCGCACTTGGCCGGCGCTGCTTTCGGCTAGGCGGGCCAGTAGCGGCAGCTCGTGGGCGGTATCGCCGCACCAGGCTTCGGCCAGCACCAGCCAGCTTTGGGGGGCCGCTAGGTGGCGCAGGCGGGCCACCAACTCGGGGAGTAGCGGCAGGGCGTAGGCGCGGTCGAGGTGGGCCCGGTTTTGTTCGGTGAAACGTATGAGCGCGGGGGTCTGGTCGGGGCCGGAGGTACGGTGAGCGGCAGCCAGTTCGTCCACCAAAGCCCGGAACTCGGCGTAGGTATAGGCTGGGGCGGGCAGGATGGCGTGAGAAACGGACATAGGCAGCATTACGGGTGCTTGCAGCCAAACGAATGGCCCGGCGATACTTATTAACCCAACCCGGGGCCAGAGGTTACGTTTACCTTTGTGTCGGTAGGACGAGGCCAAGTTGTTTCTGTCTTGACTGTCCTCCTCTTTGCCATGACAAATTTCGCGTGCTGCTCCCGACTAGTTGCCGCGCCGGCCAGGTGCCGCAACGCCAGGGCCCTGTCAGATCAACGTCGAAGAGGGCTTCGCTAGACCCATCATCCCCGGCGGCGCCCGTCTTTGCTTGCTGCTTACTAATCCGTGCCGGCCCCGGGCATATCCGTGGTCTTTTCTCTTTTTGCTTTTTTTATTTTTTACAATACAATGAGAACCCTTTTCCGCTCTTTTCTACTGGCCGCCGGCCTCGGTGCCAGTGCATGCAGCGAGTCGCATAGATACGGCGCCACCAACGTGGAAGACGGCAGTAACAAACACATCGACGGCGAGCAGAACAACGTCGGCGGTGATTCAGCCGTGGCCGGTCTGCGCCGCAACCACAGCGGGATCACCCAAGAGCAGGTATACGACAGCACCGACTTGCGCACGGGCCGCACCAGCGGCAAATCCCAACGGTAGCCGGTTAGGTGATCAATCAGAAGATGTCCCGGTGCGGGACATTTCCTGATTTTCTTAATACCGGAAGCTCACGCCCAGGAAATACTCGCGGTCGACGGAGTGGGTGATGGGCAGGTGGGTGCCAAAGTCGAGTTGAACGTTGTCGCTCACATCAAGCTGCAAACCCGTGTTGATGGAGCTGCGCCACGACGCCGCACGCACATCCCAATAGCCCACCAGCTCCACAAAAGCCTGCACCACCTTAGTGAACTGGTAGTCGGTGGTGAAAGTGGGCGTGAGCTGAAGGTACCGCGTCTGGGCATCGCGGTCCCAATATACCTGAGTAGCGACTTGCCCACCAATGCTCCAAGGCTTGGTAAGTTGGTACACGGCGGGCAGTACGGCCCCAAACTCCACGGCGCCATCGCCGCGGGGGCCGCCGGTGGGCAGGGTCACGTAGCCGATCAGGCCCAGGGCCCAGCGGCTGTCGTCGTCGCCCACCAGCGTGTGCTTGAGGCGCAGGACCACGTCGCCAAGACCCCGATATTCCTGCGTCTGGCCGGGGTCAGCGTTGTCGTAGTTGCGGGTGTCGGTGTAGGAATCTACACCAACCTGAAAATCGGTGCGGTCGCTCAGGCCAATTTTGGCCAGTGCGTGGTTCACATACCAATCGTGGCCGTAGGTGGTGCCTTCGCGCCGGGTGAGCAGGCGCACCGCATCGGTCTCGTACTGGAAATGCCCGGCATCGACCGAATACGGGCTTTCGGTGATGCCGGGGCGGTCGGGCACCATCGGCCGCATGTACTTGCGCGGCGTGGGCCGGAATAACGAATATTGGCGCTTGTCGACCCGAATGGTGTCGTTCAGGAGTTTCTGGGCGGCGGCTGGGGCTGCCAGCGCCAGCCACAGGCCAAGGCACAGGTATAAACGGGGCATGGGGCAAGAATTAAAAACCTCCCTGCATACGCAGCCGCCGGCCCGAAGGTCGGGCTTATCAAAACGGCACTACCACTTTCAGCCCCACGTTGCGGCCGGGGTTGTAAATGCCGGGGCGCCCACCGGGCGGTACGGCGTAGTACTCGAAGTATTTTAGGCGGTTGAGGTGGGACTGGTAGGCGGTATTAAGCAAATTATCAACCTGCACGAACACCTGCACGGCCTCGCGGCCGGCGCGGGTGCGGACAGTGGTGCCGGCCCCCAGGCCCAGCAGCACGTAGCCGGCGGTGGCCGTTTCGGCCCCGTCCACGGCGTAGAACTGGTTTTGGCGGGCCGTGCCGTCGAGGCCGACGCGGCAGTACGTGTTGGCTAGGCGGCCGGGGCGGGCCGGCGCAGTGAAGCGCAGCTCGGTACGGGCGTGCGGCGGCGGAATCAGGGGTAGGTAGCGGGCGGCGGAACCCAGGCGCGCCAGTAGCGGGCCGTTGTCGTTGCGGCCCCGCACCACGGCCGCGCCGGTGCGCCAGCTCAGCCAGGGCAGGGCGGCAGAGCGCAGGTTCAGGCTGATTTCCACGCCGTAGAGGCGGGCGGCGGCCTGCTGGTACTGATAGGTGGCATTGCCGGGCACCAGCTCCACCGGCTGGCCGGCGGCGTCGAATAACCGGGCCTGGTAGATAAAATCCTGCACGTAGTTGTGGAATATCTCGGCGCTGGCCTCCACCCCCGGCGACTGCCACAGGGCCCCCAGGTCTTCCTGGAGGCTAAATTCGGGCTGGAACTCCCGGTTGCCCAGGTACACGATATGCGCGCCGGGGTCGAGGCCGTTCGAGCCGATTTCGGGGATGTTGGGGGCCCGGTAGCCCCGCGCCGCGTTGGCCCGCAGCGTGAGGCGGGGCCCTACGGCGTAGCTGCCCCCCAGGCTGGCCGACACGCCCCGGTAGGTGCGCCGGAACGCGGGAAACGGTAGCTCGGCCCCCGGCGCGCCGGGCCCCACCGCGCTGGCAAAGCCCGTGGCCGGGTTCGGGCCCACGTAGAAATCGGCCCAGCGCACCACCCGCGCGTCGTAGCGCAGGCCGCCGGTAATTTCCAGGGCCCCGAAAGCTTTTTTCAGCACCCCAAAGCCGCCCAAGTCGAACAAGTCGTAGGCCGGAATGGGGAAGTCAGTGGCGTGCTGGTGGCGGTTAAGCTGCGTCATGCCGTTGCCACCGAGCGTGAGTTCGAGCCCGTACCAGCCCGGCAGCAGGTAGCGGGCATCGTAGCTGTAGGTGGCCAACTGCAGGTCGAGGCCGGGCTGGGCCGGCGCGGTGGGGTGGTTGAACTCCTGGCGGTGGTTGTGCTGGGCCCCCAGCAGCAGGCGCAGCTCGCCGCCGCCCAGCCGCACCGTGCCACGGCCGAAGATTCGGTAGTGCCGGATGCGCTGGCGCAAGCTGCTGATGCCGTAGGCGTTCAGCTCATCCGCCGTCGCCAGCGGCCGGTTTTTCACGTCGTCGGCCCCCACCTCCCCCACCTGCCGCGTGAAGCGCCGGCTGAGCGAGTCGCGGCTCCCGTCGGGGATTTCCTGGTAGTCGTCGTAGGCCGTGAGGTAGAGGTGCGCGCTGCCCCAGCTTTTTTGCACGCCCGCCATCCCGGTCAGGGCCAACTCCCGGAAGCCGGTGTTGTACACCAGTCCGTCCACCGCGTTGCGGTAGTCGTGGGCCAAGCGGTGGCTGGCGCGCAGGCTGGTTTGGAAACCGTTTTTCTGGTAGTTCAGCCCCAACGAGGTACCGATCAAACCATTGACGCCCTGGTATTCGGCCAGCGTCTCGCCGTGCAGTTCGCCACTGGGGCCCTGGGGCAGGGCGGGCAGCAGGTTTACTACGCCGGCCACGGCGTCAGAGCCGTAGAGCAGGCTGGCGGGGCCCTTCACCACTTCCACCCGGTCGATGTCGTAGCCGTCGACCTCGATACCGTGCTCGTCGCCCCACTGCTGGCCTTCCTGGCGCAGGCCGTTGTACAGGGTCAGCACCCGGTTGTAGCCCAGCCCCCGGATGAGCGGCTTGCTGATGTTGGGTCCAGTAGTGACGGCGCTCAGGCCCGGCACCCCGCGCACGGCGGCGTCAATTGCGTTGGTGTTGGCGTTGATCAGCATTTCGCGCTTGCCCAGCACCGCGACGGGCACGGGGCTGCGCCGAATTTCGGTGGCCCGGCCCACGCCCGTCACCACCACTTCGGCCAGGCCGGCGGGGGCCGCCACCAGCATTAAATTAATCGCCAGTGGCGAACCGCTTTCCGCCACGATGCTTTGCACGGCAGGCACAAAGCCCACGGCGCTGGCTCGCAGCCGCGCTGGGCCGGCCGGCACCCCGGCCAGGCGGAAGCAGCCCGCCGCGTCGGCCGTAGCCCCCAGGGCCGTACCCAGCACCGCCACGCTGGCGAACGGCACCGGCCGGCGCTGCGCGTCACGCACGGTTCCCATCAACACGGCTAATTGAGCAATAGCTAGTTGCGGCATTAAAATTAAAAGAGAAATAAATATTTTTATAAACATTTTATTAAATATTAAAAGACATGGAAGTTCCGGTCCGCTACAGAGCGGGTTATGGAATCAGGCCATCGAGGAGAAGGGATTTGCTTGGGCTAACTCCTGCTTAGAACGGTTTTCGAATCAGAGTACACGACCCAACCCGGGGCCTCACGAGACCCCTGCGAGGCGGGCCCTTCTCTAAAAAAGAGGGGCACAGTACCTGGGTCGTTGAACGCATTCCTCTCTTTTGGATGAAGGCTAGCATTAAGATAAACTTGTTCTTTCCCTTACCCGGCCACCATTTGCCAGAGCAGGTAGGCGTTCAGCCCCAAGATGACGCCCGACACGGCCCAGGCCAGGACTTGCACCGCGGGGCGGTTGGCGAACACGCCCATCTTGAGCTTGTCGCCGGTGAAGAGCACCAGCGGCACTACCGCGAAGCTGAGCTGCAACGACAGAATAACCTGGCTGAGCACCAGCAGCTGGCCCGTGCCCCGCTCGCCATACAAGATGGTGACCACCAGGGCCGGCACCACGGCGATGAGCCGCGTGAGGAGTCGCCGCTTCCAGGGCTTGAGCTTCAAATCGAGGAATCCTTCCATCACAATCTGCCCCGCCAGGGTGCCGGTCAGGGTTGAGTTCTGGCCCGAGGCGAGCAGGGCGATGGCAAACACCACCGAGGCGGCCCCAGCCCCCAGCACCGGCGTGAGCAGCTTGTGGGCGTCGGCGATGTCGGCCACGTCGTTGTGGCCCTTGCCGTGGAAGGCCGCGGCGGCCGTGACGAGGATGGCCGCGTTCACGAAAAACGCCAGAAACAAGGCCGTTGTCGAATCAATGGTGGCAAACTTGATGGCCGTGCGCTTGCTGGCTTCGTCGGGCCCGAAGGCGCGCGTTTGGATAATGCTAGAGTGCAGGTATAGATTGTGGGGCATGACGGTGGCCCCCAAGATGCCGATGGCCACGTAAAGCATTCCGGGGTTGGTCACGACTTCGGGGCGGGGCAGCAGGCCCCCAGCCAAGGCCCGCCAGTCGGGGTGCGAGGCGATGATTTCGTAGAGGAAGCAGAAAAAAATCAGCAGGATCAAGCCTGCAACCAGGCTTTCGATGAGCCGAAAACCCTTGTGCTGAAAAAACAGCACCAGCAGCACGTCGAGCGTGGTGAGCACCACGCCCCAGGCCAGGGGCAAACCGAAAAGCAGGTTGAGCGCGATGGCCGACCCGATGACCTCGGCCAGGTCGCAGGCAGCGATGGCAATTTCGCACATGGCCCACAGCGCCAGGCTCACGGGGCGCGAATAGTGGTCGCGGCACGCCTGGGCCAGGTCGCGGCCCGTCACGATGCCCAGCTTGGCGGCCAAGTGCTGCAAAAACATCGCGAACAGGCTGGAAATCAGCACCACTGACAGCAGAGCGTAGCCGTAGCGCGAGCCGCCGGCCAGGTCGGTGGCCCAGTTGCCGGGGTCCATGTAGCCAACGGCCACCAGCAAACCGGGCCCCCAATAGGCCCGGAACTTGCGCCAGAACGAGGCCCCAGCTTCGGGCACCGCGATGCTGCCGTGGACCTCGGCCAGCGAATTGCCCCGACGGGCGTGGCGCCAGCCGGGTGGAGCGGGGGCCAGAGCAATTGGCGGAGCAACGGATACGGCAGACGACACGGCAGGTTTGGGCATATGGCACTACAAAGTTAAAATAAATTTTTAGACTTGTCTAAAAATTTATTTTAAACGCCCTAAAATACGGTCGTTGCCCCAAAAAGTTTCGCCTTGTCCAATGCCAACCGGGGCTGGCAGCCCGACCTTTGCAGCCCCCATTTGCCCAATTATGCCCTCCCTGGCTCAAACCAAAACTCGTCTCGGCTTGCTCTCCCTCGTGGTGAGCGTGGTGCTGGTGGCCGTTAAATTCTACGCCTACCACCTCACCCACTCGCAAGTGGTGCTGACGGACGCGTTGGAGAGTATCATCAACATTTTCACCAGCGGCTTCGCCCTGTACAGCCTGTACTTGGCCGGACTGCCCAAGGACGAAAACCATCCCTACGGCCACGGCAAGGTTGAGCACTTGTCAGTAGGCTTCGAGGGGGCCCTGATTTTTATTGCCGGGGCCTACATCCTGTACTCGGCCACGGGCAGCCTGCTGCACCCGCATCCGGTGGCGCGGCCCGATTGGGGCGTGGCCCTGCTAGCGGCCACGGCCGTGGCCAACTTATTGCTGGGCTTTTACTTAGTAGGGCAGGGCCGGCAGCTAAGCTCGGTGGCGCTGGTGGGCGACGGCCAGCACCTGTTCATCGATGCGCTGACGTCCATCGTGTCAGCGGGGGCCTTGGTGCTGGTGGCCGCCACCGGCTTGCTGCGCATCGACGGCGGGGCGGCCCTGCTGCTGGGCGGCTTCATTTTAGCAAACGGCGGGCGCATGGTGAACCGCTCGGTGTCGGGCCTGATGGACGAAACCGATACGGCCGTCGTCACCCAGGTCATAGCCGAGCTACAGGCCCACCGCCGCCCCGCTTGGATCGACGTGCACAACCTGCGCGTGCAGCGCTACGGGGCCAACCTGCACATCGACTGCCACATGCAGATGCCCTACTACTTCAGCCTGGAGCACGTGCACACCGAGCTACACGGCATCGAAGAGCTTATTCGTGAGCGGTTTGCGGTAGAGGTGGAGATGTTCGTCCACGCCGATCCCTGTACGTTTGCCGCCTGCTCACTGTGTCGCATGGTCGACTGTCCCGTGCGGGCACATCCCTTCGAGCACGAAGTGGCTTGGGATCTGCACAACGCCGTACGCAACGAACGGCACCGACTTTAGGGGTTGAAGGGGGTTGATATGCGATATGAACCCCCTTACAGCGGGTTCAGACTCGGTGTACGTAAGGGCGGGTGTGGCCCCCGCCCGGTCCTCTGCGTCGAACCAACGAGTTCGTTCCACGACGGGCGGGAGCCAGCCCCGCTCCTACAGCGGGTGCCTGTATCCCGACGCCGCGCTAAGTTGGTCTGGAAATGCGTGATGCAAACCGCGTCTCTTCTCTCTCGAATCACAGAAAACGTTTCGAAGCTGAGCAAGCGCCGAGTCAGCAATACGTCGCCTTCCACGCCGCGTACGAGCGACTCGGTGCACAGGCCACGCTGCGTCCCAACCATGGGCTTGGCCTACCCCGCGTAGGGTCCACCAGCGCCAAGGTGTCGGAAAGCGCGCATTCACCGTTAGCCGGCGGCTCCTGCTCCCGCCTCTGCGCCTTCCATCGCGTGGTTGGCAAGCACATTGCAAGTTGATGACCGGGCGTGAACACATCCAATGCATTGACCAACAATAATTTGTATCGAGCCGCACGAGCCTAGCAATCCGCCCCGACGCGCATTCGAACACGGGCGGCTATGGCGGCCGCAACGCCACACCCGTGCCCCGCTTGGTCACCGCAACTAATAACCCCCGCAGTGCCATTAGCCGCGTGTTACGCCTACGACTAAGCAGGAGCAGCTAATCCCAAGTAAGATCCTGTGAGCTAGTCCCATACTAATATTTAATTTAAAAAAACACAATTGCTTGTGAATAAAATTATTTGTTTGCCAATAATCCTACATACTTTTAGTCGGCGTAACGATTTGATCTCTTTTTATTCATACTCCTGAAACGACTAACCAACCCCTTGTTACCTATGAAACGAACCTTACTTATGAGCTTAGTGCTCATGTTCACCCTTTTTCAGTTCGCGATGGCCCAGAGCCGGGTCGTTTCGGGAAAGGTGACGGATCAAAAGACGGGCGAAGGATTGCCTGGGGTTACGGTATTGATAAAAGGCACCACCAACGGGGGCGCCACTTCCTCTGATGGTGGGTTTAGCCTGACCGTACCAGCTGCAAACGGCGTACTGACTTTCAGCTCGGTGGGCTACATTACCCAGGAACGAGTCGTTGGTAATGAGACCACATTCAATGTGCGCTTGGCTGCCGATGTGAAGGAACTGAGCGAAGTAGTGGTAACGGCCCTCGGCATCGAGAAAGACAAGCGCACATTGGGCTATGCAACCCAAGAGCTTAAAGGCGAAGAAGTTGCCCAAAGATCCGAACCAAACGTAGTGAACGCCTTACAGGGCAAGGTTTCCGGGGTTAACATC
Organism: Hymenobacter sp.; assembly: GCA_031428075.1. Lineage (GTDB taxonomy): Bacteria > Bacteroidota > Bacteroidia > Cytophagales > Hymenobacteraceae > Hymenobacter. The sequence goes on from JANPOR010000127.1 coordinate 18,106, forward strand.
ACAGGATCTGGCGGGTTGGCCGGTTCCTCTACCAACATCAACATCCGCGGCATCACTTCACTGACGGGCAGCAACCAGCCCCTGTTCGTCGTGGATGGCATTCCGATCAGTAACGACGCCGACCGCACGAGCGGGGACGGGCAGGGGGCGGGCACCTTATACGGTGCACAAACGACTAACCGGGCAGCGGACATTGATCCGGAAAACGTAGCTAGCATTAGCATCCTGAAGGGTCCGGCCGCTGCCGCGCTTTATGGGTCGCGTGCTTCGTCGGGCGCTATCCTGATTACAACGAAATCAGGTGCGAACGTCACTAAAAAGCTGGAAATTAACATCACTTCGGGTCTCAACCTTCAGGACGTGCAAGGCCTGCCCGCCTTTCAAAGCGATTATGGCCAAGGTGATTACGGCGTGAATCCTACTACGAGCGGCGCTGGAGATGTTTTTACGGGCCGTTCCGATTCCTGGGGGCCCCGCTTTGGAACGACGCCCACCTTGGCAAACGGCTTATTGCTCGCCAATGGCAAGACTTTGCCTTACCAGGCGTATCCGGACAACATCCGCAATTTCTTCCGCCAGGGGCATCTGCTGACGAATGGGGTTCAGTTGGCCGGAAATAATGGCACGTCGAACTTTTCGCTCAACGTCAACAACACCGACCAAAAAGGTATCACACAATCGTCTGCCCTGAAGCGTACCAACATTCAGCTGGGCGGTGGGACTACCCTACAGAACAAGGTAAGAATCGCGGGTTCGGTAAACTTTTCCCAAGCCGATCAGCTCGCCCCGCAGACGGGTAACGGTGGTAGTGCTTTTGGCACCTTATCCGCTGTCCCACGGAGCTTCGACCTGCAAGGGCAACCGTACCAGACGGCCACGGGAGGCAACTTGTACTTCCCCGGCCAGGACAACCCTACCTGGAACCTGTTGAATGCCAACACAACCAGCAATGTTACCCGTTTCATCAACGTGGCCAGCATCAACTACGATGTCCTCCCGTGGCTCAACATTACGTACCGGGCTGGCTTAGATGCTTACACCGACCGTCGGAAGCAGATTGGTGCTATTGGCGCGTCGCGCACCCCCAGCGGCGTGATTTTTCAAGACAATGTGCAGTACGCTGAAGTCACCGGTGACCTGCTGATTACGGCCAAGAAGGAAAATTTCTTCCTGGATAAGCTGAATGCCACGCTATTAGTGGGCCAGCAGGTCAACCAGCGCCGGCGCAACCAGCAGTACGTTAATGCGGTCTCGCTTTCCTTGCCCGGCTTCTATAACACCAGCAACGCCGCTAACTTCAACGGCAGTGGCGAGTTCTCGAGCGTTCGTCGTCTGCTCGGCTACTACGCCGACCTGTCCCTGGCTTACAACAATTACCTGTTTTTAGAAGGAACGGCGCGGGTTGACCAGTCGTCGACTCTGCCCAAGAAGAACAACACCTTCCTGTACCCGTCCCTATCGGCTGGATTCGTATTCACGGATGCCCTCCACATTGATTCTCATCTGTTCTCTTACGGCAAAATTCGGGCAAGCGTGGCCCGCGTAGGCCGCGATGCTGATCCTTACGTTCTTGACACTTATTACAGCCAGGCTGGCCAAGGCAATAACGTGGCCAACGTCACCTTCCCTTTCAACGGGATGGTGGGCTTTACCCCCAGTACGTCTTTGGGCGGTGGAGATTTGCTGAAGCCTGAGTTTACGAGCTCTCGCGAGGTCGGTCTGAACTTAGGTTTCTTCAACAATCGACTCACCCTCGACGCCACCTACTTCAATACCGTCAGCTCCAACCAAATCTTGCCCGTTACCCTTCCGGCCTCGGCCGGCTACACCAGCTTTGTAACAAACGCCGGCAGCCTCGAAAACAAAGGGATTGAGCTGTTGGCCATCATCAGGCCCGTAAAAGCCGCTTCCGGCTTTACCTGGGACATTGCCGCTAACTACACCCGGCTGCGCAACCTGGTCAAGGATATTTATCCTGGGGTAACCAGTTCGAGTATTCCCGGCGATGCCTTCATCGGTTCTGTGCCTTCTTATGTAGCAGGCCAACCCTACGGGGTAGTCCTGGGCCAAAAGAAGGCAACTGCCCCGGACGGCCAGTACCTGATTGATGGCAAAACCGGCCTGTGGGTACCCGAGCTGAACTCGCAGGTTATAGCTAACCCCAACGCAAACTGGCAGGGAGGCGTAACAAACACCTTTGCTTTTAAGGGTTTAAAGTTTTCCTTCCTGGTTGATGCAGTTGTGGGCGGCGACGTATTGTCTTTTACCCAGGCAGCCTACAAGTACGCGGGCATGATCAAAGAAACGGGGATGGACCGGGAGTCGCCGCGCGTCATTCCGGGGGTTATTCAAAACTTGGACGGCACTTTCCGGCCCAACAACATCCAGGTAGATGCCCAAAGCTACTGGAGCGGCGAAGGCTTCCAGACCGAGCTGCAGGTATTTGATGCCACCCGTTACACCCTGCGGGAGGTGTCGTTGGGCTACAATTTGCCCAAGGGTTTGCTAGAGCACACTCCCTTTGGAAATATCTCCTTGTCGCTGTCGGGCCGCAACCTGTTCTACTACGCCCCCAATGCTAACTTCTTTCCAGAGGCAAGCACGCAAGGTGCCGGTAACATTCGCAGCCTTGACTTACAGGGCCCGCCCAGCGTCCGCAGCTACGGCGCCTACTTGCGGTTTACTCTCTAAAGAAATCATGAAAATAGAAATGAAGAATCTATTTATTTTCCGGCGTTCTGCGCTGGTTGTGGCTGCCCTTGCAGCCGTAAGCTGCTCACCCGATAAATTTCTGGACGTAAACGTCAGTCCGAACAACACGAACGCCGTTCCGCCATCCGTACAGCTGCCTACCATTACCATCGGTACCGGATTTGTGGTAGGTAACACCCTGGGCCGCGACGCAGGCTTGTTTATGCAGCAGTACGCTGGTATAAACAATCAGCCTCAAACAGAAGACAGGTACGTTATCAACGGCAACTACGATAACGAATGGGAGTTTGACCTGTACACTTATACCCTGAACGGTTCGCAAACCCTGATTAATAGCACTCAAGCAACTAGCCCCGCCTACGCGGGCATTGCCAAGCTCATCAAGGCCTACGACTTTGCGCTGACAACTGACCTGTGGGGCGACATTCCTTACTCGAAAGCTTTGCAAGGTCTGACTACGATTCACCCCACATTTGACAAACAGCAAGAC
>JANPOR010000128.1:0-14296 GCA_031428075.1 Hymenobacter sp.
GGTCCTTGTGCGTTCGACGTGGTTCAGGTTAGCCGTTGGCTTTGACTGAGAGCATGATTTGTTTGGCCACTGGCTCCCACTCGGGCTTCTGGCGGTCGGCGCAGTTGAAGGTGCAAATCATGAGCTTGCCTTGCACGTCGGTGAAAAATACCAGGGTGTACACTTCGTGGCCCATCTCAGGCTTCATGAACTCGAGGTAGCCCACCTTGTGGTTGTTGATGTTTTTCACACCGTCGCCGAACCACGTGGCATCCTTGTACTGCTTGTGGTAGCTTTTGGTGAACGTTGTGGCGTATACCTCCACCATGTCCTGGTCAGACTCGTTGTCGGAGTAGTTGAATGCCAGACTGATTAGGTTGTTATTGGTGAAAATAACGCTGGGACGGCTCTGAGCCTTAGCGTAGGCGAAGTCCATCTGCTGCTCGCTCATTACCTCAAACCCTTTCGGAATGAGGATTTCCACCCGCTCGCTGAGCACGTGCTTTTTCACCAGTTCAATTTCGGAGGCGGGCCGGGCGGCCATTAAAAAGAGGCCCAGGATGCAGAGTAAAAGTGTAGATTTCATATAACGGATGACTTCAAGTAGAATGACAGATCTAACTAGCAGAGGTAACTGAGATTGAAAGGTAGGAAACCCTAACCATAAAATTACAAAATCCCCCCACAACAAAAAATCACTCACAGGTAGCGTTTTAAATTAATCTGCCGAAACCTGTCTTTTAAATGCCAGTAATAAATGATCTATTATGGGTGAAATACCGCTTATCCGGCTAATTTAAGTATATTTATACGTCGAAAATATAACTTTACAATCTTTCTGGAAGCAATGATTAGTATTTTGAAGGTGCATTACTACATTAGTATAATGCCAAAAAATATTATGGTTTATTTTTAAGAACAGTCGTCAATACGCTCTTTACGGTCGGGCTTATAGGATGTTATTGAGTTGCTCCTTAATTTTCTCTAATTCTTCCTTCATGCCGACTACTAGATGTTGCACGGTGGCGTCGTTGGCTTTGGAGCCAATGGTGTTGATTTCACGCCCAATTTCCTGGGCCAGAAAAGCCAGCTTCTTGCCCACGGCTTCGTCGGGCTGGTGGGCAGCCTGCTCGAAGTAGGTAAGGTGGGCAGCCAAACGCACTTTCTCTTCGACGATGTCGAGCTTTTCGATATAGTAAAGTACTTCCTGCTCGAAGCGAGTGGCGTTAAAATGCTCGTGGCCGGCCAGCTCGGCCAAATGCGTCTGGAGCCGCTGGCGCACATGGGCTACGCGGTTGGGGTCGTGCAGTTCCACGGCGGCCAGCTGCTGCCGGATGGTGGCCACATAGCCTAGGATCTCGACCGTGAGGGTGCGGCCTTCGTCGTGGCGGAACTGTTGCATGGCGGCCAGGGCCTCGTGCAGCAGCGGCTGTAGCTCGGCCCAAGGCACGGCGGCTTCGGCGGGCTCGGCGTCGCGGGCTTCGGCGGCGCTGGGGAGTACGCCGGGCAAGCGCAGGGCTGCAAGCAGGGTGGCTTCGCCGGTTGGCAGGCCCAGGGCCTGGGCTACGGCCCGCAACTCGTGGTAGGCGGCGGTGAGGGCTTCTTTATTGAGGATGGTGGCGGCGCGAGCGGCCACGGGCCGCGCAAAATCCAGGTTGAGGCTGACTTTGCCGCGCAGCAAGGCCTTGGCCACGGCGTTGCGGATTTCCAGCTCGTAGGGCAGTAGAAAGCGCGGCAGGCGCAAAGTGAGGTCGAGAGTTTTGGAGTTGAGGGATTTTAGCTCGACGGTAGCGGTGTAAGCATCGGTTTCGCGGTGGGCCTGGCCGTAGCCGGTCATGGAAATAAGCATGGAAAGCAGAAATGGGGGTGAGGACAGCCGACCCGGGTGGTCGGTAATGCGATACAAATATCTGAGCAATAGCCGGGCCCCCTAGCGACGGTCAATGTTACCACTAGGTTACTCTGGGCCCCGATAACACAATGATTACGCAATACTGATTCTTGAAAACGGTCAAATACAGGTCGGAACTTTGTGGCCGCAATCAAATATGCTCTTTATGCTTCCTAATCGTACCGTTTTCTTTCGAAGTTTGCTACTGGTACTGCTGGCTTGGACGATGACCGCCCGCGCCCAAGTAACCACCTCTGCTCTCAACGGCAAGGTCACTTCTGACAAGGGCGAAGACCTAATTGGCGTGACGGTGGTGGCCACTAACGTGCCCACCGGTACCAAGCGCGGCACGGGCACCGAAGTCGATGGCCACTACGTTATCCCGAACTTGCTGCCGGGCGGCCCCTATTCCATCACGGTCACTTACGTGGGCTACAAGCCGGTAACCATTGACGGCATCTTTCTAACGTTGGGCAACACGGCTCGGCAGAACTTTGTGCTGGCCGCCGAAGCCCAACAACTCAATGAAGTCGTGGTCTTGGGGAGCACCGAGGCCACCAAAACTGGTGCAGGTACCAATGTGGGCCGCGAACAGATTCGTACGCTGCCCACCATTTCCCGCAGCATCCAAGACTTTACGCGCCTCGATCCGCGCAACTCCAACAACTCGTTCGCGGGCTCTTCGTTCCGTTATAACAACATCACCCTCGACGGGGCCATCAACAACGACGCCATCGGTTTCTCGCCTTCCCTGGGCGGGGTGGGTGGCAGCTCGGGCCTGCCAGGCGGCTCGTCGCGCGCCAACCCGATTTCGCTCGACGCCATCCAAGAAATTCAGGCGCAAATCGCGCCATTTGACGTAAAATTGGGCAACTTCACGGGCGGCTCGGTTAACGCCGTTACCCGCTCGGGCACCAACGATTTCCACGGCTCCGTTTATGGCTTCGGCCGCAACCAAAGCATCACGGGCAACAGCATTGACGGCACGGACGCGAAAATCGGCACGGCGTACCACGACTATCAAACGGGCTTCCGCCTGGGCGGACCCTTGGTGAAGGACAAGCTTTTTTTCTTTACCAACGCGGAAATCGCCCGCAACCAGGCCCCGGTGTTCTACGGCGCCGGGACGCAGGGCTCGCCTGTGACCCTGGACTTGGCCAGTAAAATTGCCAGCAACCTTCAAACCAAGTACAACTATAACCCCGGCGTTTACCAGGATGCCAACACGTACGCTAACAGCAATAAAATCTTTGGCCGCCTGGACTTTAACCTGAACGACAAAACCAGCCTCGTGCTGCGCCACAACTACATCAAGTCTGAGGCCACCAACCTGGAGCGCTCGCAAAGCTTGTTCAACTTTGGTAGCCAAGACTTTATCCAGAACAACTTGCAAAACTCCACGGTGCTGGAAGTAAAGAGCAATTTCAGCAATGCCCTCTCCAATAGCTTGGTGCTGGGCTATACCAACATCCACGACTTCCGCGCCTTGGTTGGCGGGGCTGGCTCCGTGTTCCCACAGGTGCAGATCAACAACGTGGGCCTTGACCCGGCCAAAAATTACGCGGGCAGCAACCAGATTTTGCTCGGCTCGAACCGGGAGGCGGCCATTTTCAACCAGCGTCAAAAGACGTTTGAGTTCACCGACAACCTGACGTTCTACAAGGGCCGGCACGCACTGACGCTAGGCACCCACAACGAGTTGTACAAGATTGACTACGGCTTCGTCAACTCTTGGAACGGTCGCATTGAGTACAACAACGTTACCGACTTCTTGAATGACCGGCCGAGCCGCGTCCGGGGTTCGGTACGCAACGCCAACAACGGGGGCAATAACTCCTACGATTACAACTACAACAACCCGTCGGCCCAATTCAACATCAACCTGTATTCGGCCTACCTGCAAGACGAGTTCACGGTGACCGACAATCTGAAGGTTTCGCCAGGTATCCGCTTCGACTTGGCTAATTTACCCAACAAGCCGCTGCTGAGCCCGTTGGTGAACGCAACGGCGGAAAATTCGTCCACCAACCCCACCTACACCCACACCGGCTTCGCCGCCTTCAACAACCAGGTTTTAGGCCAAGTGCAGTTTTCGCCCCGCTTGGGCTTTAACTACGATGTGAAGGGCGACAACAGCGTGGTGGTGCGCGGCGGTTCGGGCGTCTTCACCGGCCGCGTGCCCTTTGCCTGGCTGGGTTACGCCTACTACAACAACGGCGTGAACTTCACGGGCGTGGACTATACCAACGGCGTGAACGCTACCACTGGCGTCCGGCAGACCATCCTGCTGAACCAGGATCCGACCCAAATTTTTGCTCAGCTACCCGCTTCGGCCCAAACCAAGACGGAAATTAATTTGATTGACAACAACTTCAAGATGCCGCAGGTGTGGCGCAGCAGCTTGGCGTTTGATTTCAATAAACTGCCCGGTGGCCTGCGGGCCTCAGTGGAGGGATTGTACACGAAAGTGATCCAAGACGTGAAGTTTGAGCAAATCAACTTGGTGGACAAGGTCACCTACTTCACCGCCGGCCCGACGCAAACGCCCCGTTACGCCGGTTCCGGCGACGCCCAGCGCATCAACCCGGCTTTCTCGAACTTGTTCCTGCTGACCAATACGCAGCAGGGCTACCGCTACCAATTGACCGGCTCGTTGAGCAAGCGCTTTGAAAACGTGCTGGACGTTAGCGTGGCCTACACCTACGGCCAGTCGAAGGACATCAGCAACGGCATTCGCAACTCGTTCCAGTCGAACTGGGAACTAAACCCCTCGCAGACCCCGAATAACCCGGGCCTAGCCTACTCGAACTTTGACCTGCGCCACCGGGTCGTGGGTACGTTCAACTACCACCAGAATTTGGGGCAGCGCTTCACGGGCTACCTCACGGGGGTCTTTACCTACCAGTCGGGCACGCCGTTCACTTACGTGTACAACAACAATTTCTTCGGCAACGGGCAGCAGAACGTCCAGTTAGCCTACGTGCCGCAAAACGCGGGCGACGTGGTATTGGTGGACCCGACGTCGGTGGCCGGCACGGGGGCGTTGCGGGCGGCGGCACCTGCCACGGGTGCTTCGCTGGATAACTTCCTCAGCAACGACCCGTACCTGAGCACCCGGCGCGGGGCTTACACCGAACGTAACGGGGCCCACACGCCCTGGAACAACCAAGCTGATATGCGCTTCATGCTGGAAGCGCACCTCGGCAACCTGACCCCCAACGCGGCCGGCGTAACGGCCGCAGGCCATACGATTCAGGTTTCCTTCGACCTCATCAACGTTGGTAACTTGCTCAATCGAAACTGGGGCCGCAAGTTCTACACGCCCGATACCTTTAACTCGACGGCCGGTTTTGGCCTGAACCAAGTGGGTTTTGCGGACGCTGGAGGTAACCTTTCGCGGACCTATTCGGCCACGACGTTCAACCAACCGGCTTTCACCTATTCGCCGCTCTCCGGTCCGGCTTATTCGGTTGACCCTTTCTCCTCGCGCTGGCAGGGGCAGTTAGGCCTGCGCTACTCGTTTTAGGTAGTAAGAAATTCGTCGATTACCAGCTATTGAGAAAACAAAGCCCGCCCCATTTGGGGCGGGCTTTGCTGTTGAAAAGGTCGTCCGGGGCCCCTCGCTTTACCGCTTCCACCCAGCTCCCAGCGCGGTGGCCGTCCGGGTATTCGAGTAGGCAGCGGTAAATGCCGACGGCCGGGCCATTGCCTTGGAAAGAGGATAATGTGCAACAGTTGCCTTAAAAAATGCTGTTGCTGAGCCTACTGGGATAGTTGCTGAGTCTACTGGGACAGTTTCTAAGCCTACTGGCACAATTGCTGGGCCTACCAAGGCAGTTGCGGAGCTTACGGGTCCTGTTGCCGGGCTCACCGGCACCCTTGCGAAGCCTACTGGTGCGGAGGCGGTCCCTACGGGCACCCGGGCGCGGGCCAAAGGCCTTGGCTATGCCGCGTCTGGCTGCCTATCGCACCACCTGCACCCAGCCTTTTACCTGACGGTCGTCGGCGTCGCGCAGCAGGTAGTAGTAGAGGCCGGCGGCCAGGCCCCGGGCGTCCCAGTCGTTGTGGTAATCGGCGGTCGAATACATCTCTTGGCCCCAGCGCGAAAACACTCTCAGGCTGGCCGGCCGGCAGCTGAAGCGCGGCTGGAAAGTGGCGTTGCTGGCATCGTCGTTGGCGGTGATGATGTTGGGCACGAATACATCGCCCACTTCCAGCGGGGCGAACTGCGTGAGCACCTCGCACCCCGCGTAGCGCGCCGTGAGCTTGATGCGGTAGGAACCGGCCTGCTCGTAGCGGTGGGTGGGTGCGGCCTCCGTGCTGGTGGGGCTGCCGTCGCCGAAGTCCCACACGTAGCTGCCGCCGGCCAGCAGCGGCGCCAGTGGGCAGTCGAACGGCGCGAGGCCGGCGAACCGGGGCACGGCGGCGCACACGGGTAAGTTTAAAGGCACGTCGGTAAGGTTAGCCGGGGCCAGCACCACGCGGTGGGTGGCGGTGGCCTGGCAAGGGGCCTGCGTCACGGTGTAGATGAGGTCAAAAAAGCCGCCGCGGTTCTGGGTATTGGGCGGGGTGAAAAGGCCGTCAGGGCTCACGCCGGGGCCGCTCCAGGTGCCGCCCGCGGGCCTGCCGCGCAGATGGAAGGGGTGGAGCTGATCGGCGCACAGCGTGGTATCGGCGCTGAGCAGGGCCTTGAGGCTGCTGCTCACTACCACCTGCTGGGTGGCCGCGCCGCAGGCCAGCGAGTCGGCCAGGGCATAGGTGAGGGTGAAGGTGCCGGGCCCGGCCGCCTGGGGCGAAAACGTGTTGCCCGTCACACCCGGCCCGCTGAACGTGCCCCCCGCCGGCGTGGCGGTCAGCGTCACCACCGCGCTGCTCGCGCACTGCGGCGGCACGGGCGCGAAGGCCGGCACGATGGCCGGCGCCACTTGGTAGCGCACCCGCAGCGTGGCCACGCACGAGCCGGTGGTGGCCACGGTATACGTGATGAGGTAGGCCCCGGCGCCCACGGTGCTGGGCGCGAACTGGTAGCCCCCGGTGGCGGTGTGCTGCACGCCGGGCCCGCTCCAGGTGCCGCCCGTGGGGCTGCCGGGCAGGTCCACCGGGGCGGCGCTGGCGCACAGGGCCCGGCGCGGCCCGGCGTCAGCCTTCACGGCCTGGAAATCCATCTTAAAGGCCGCATTGTTGCAGTTGTTGCTGCCGTTGCGGTTGGTGTAGCTGTTGGCCCCTGGCGGCACTGGGAAGCCCTGAGTGCCTTGGCAGCCTCCGCACACGGCCTGGTACACGATGCCGCGCTTGTCGAAACGCGAGGTGCCGCCGTCCACGTGCTCGCCTTCGCCGCCCAACTCGCCGAAGAACGTAGCGTATTCCAGCCCCGCCATGCCGGGCCGAAACTCGGCCAGGTAAAAGTCGGAGCCGTCGGTGCGGAGCTGCACGGCGCTGGGCGTCACGGGTAGGCCCCCGGTGTTGCCGCCCAGAAACCGCCCGCCCTGGTCATTCACGAAGCCGCCCCAGCCGCTCACGTAGATGCGCTCGCAGTCGTCGACCAGAAACGCGGTGGGCACGAGGTTAGGACCGTTGGCGGTGCCAAACCGGGTGCTGTACACGCTGGTCGTTAGGTCGGCGTCGAGCTTTTGGATGAACTGCGCGCCGCCCGTATCGGCATAGAGGCCGGCCGTGACGGGGAAGGCCCCGCCCAGCGTCTGGCCCAGCAAGTAGGGGTTGCCGGCCGCGTCGAGCTGTAGAAACTGCGCTTGGTCGTAGCCGGCGGTGCCCACGTACGTGGCCCGCTCCAGGGCCCGGCCATCGGCGCTGATGCGGGCCGCAAAGCCGTCGACGCCGCCTGGCCGGGTGGCCAGGTAGGCCCCGGCCGAGGTTGGGAAGTCGGGGCTGCGGGTGCCGCCGCACACGTACACCCGGCCCTGGTCGTCGCGCTGCATCGAGTAGGCGGCGTCGGCCCCGCTGCCGCCCAGCAGGCCGGCCCACGTCACAGCGCTTAGGTTGGGCGGCAGCTTGCACACCACGCCGTCGGAGGTGCCGCCCCGGTACGCGCCGTTGAAGCCCGTGCCCAGGCCGGGAAAATCGGCCGAGGCGGTGTTGGAGGCCACGTACACGTTGCCGGCCCCGTCGAGCAGGACGTCGCTGCGGAATGTATCGCCGTAATTGGCCGTCAGGCGCTGGCCGGCCGGGGCTGAAAAGTCGAGGCTCAGTACGCCGTCGTTGGCGCTGCCGCCCAGGTAGGTGCTCGCCAGCAGCGCATCGCCCCCGACGCTGAGCCGCGCCACGAACAAGTCGGAGCCGTTGGGCAGTGTGTACGTCGTTATGTCGGTCCCGAAGGGTTCCAGCAAGGTGCCCCCGCGGAAGCGCCGGCTCAGGGCCCCGGCCGTGGTCGGAAAGTCCGGGGACGAGGTGGAGCCCATCACCACCAGCTCGCCTAGCGCGTTGGTGACGAGGCTGTGCGGGAACTCGCTGCTGCCGCCGCCCAAATAAGTGGCCCACACCCGCGCCGCCGGGCCCGTCGCCTGGGTGTCGTACTTGATGAGGGCCACGTCGCACAGCCCGCTGAACGTGGTTTGGAAGGCCCCCGTGCTGGCCGGGTAGCCGGGCCCGAAGGCAATGCCGCCCGAATACATGTTGCCCGCCTGGTCATAAGTGGCCGTGAAGCCCCAGTTGTCGGCTAGCGAGCCGGTGAACGACGAAAAAATTACCGTTGGGTCAATGGTCAGGGCCCGGGCGTGGTCGTAGCTGCCCAGCACAAAACGGACCGTGCCGCCGGCCAGCGCGTAGCGGCAGGCCACGGGCTGGCGTTGGCCCCGGGTGTCGGTCTGCCAGGCCTGCGGGGCCCGCTCCGTCACGTGGCCCACGGCGGTGGTGACGGTCAGGTCGCCGGTGGCCGCGTCCAGGGCCAGGGCCTGGGGCCCCTCGTAGCGCAGGACCACGCGGCCGACGTCGGCCCCGGGCTGGAGGAAAAAATCGTATTCCAGGTGCTGGTCAGCGTTTTCGTACACCGTGGCGTCGATGCCTGGCCACAGCCCGGCGTAGCGTACCCGCTGGAAGCCGCCCACATTGCGGGCCCAGTGGCGCGGGTCGGCGCCGTGGAAGTAATTGCGCACCGATCCGGTCGGCTCCGCAGCCACCGGCCGCGCCCGGCGGCTGGCCCCTTCAAAATGCACGGTGTAAGCGTGCGCAGCGAGCCGGTCGCCGCTGGCGGCGGGCTCGGCGGCCTTGCCGGCGGCCGGGGCCGCGCCGTGGCGGCGCAGCACGGCCGGATCGACGAAGAGGTAGGTGAAGGCCGCGTTTTCAAGAAACAACCGCCCGCCCGGCAGCGACGCCGCGTAGCGGGCGCGGGCGTCCCACTGGCCCTTGTTTTCGATGAACTCGAGGGTGGCCGCGCCGGGCACCGAGCTGGGCCCCAGGGCCGGGCGTGGGGCGGCAGCCGCCAGTAAGGGCCCCCAGAGTAGCAGTGCCCACCAGCGCGCACAGTAAAATTGTTTCATAGCCAACAGTTGGACTTAAATGTAATGGGTAGGAGCCGGGCCCGGGCCGCATCGTGCTGACGCGGACTTGTTTCTAAGCGCCCCGCGCGGGGCGGGGTACCTTTGCTGCTCTTTAGCTTCCGCGTAGTGCACCGTTCGTTTGCTTTCAAAATTACGCTGTTGGTGCTGGCCTGGCTCGTGCTGGCCATCGCCTGCGAGCGGGTGCCGGCCGGCGCATGGTGGCCAGCCGTGTTCGGGGCCCTCACGGTGCCCCTCGCCCTGGGGCTGACGGCCTTGCTGGCCCTCTACTGGCTGCGCCGTAACTGGCGCGTGGCCCTGCTGCCGGTGGCGGCCCTGGTCCTTATGTGGCCGCACGTGCAGCGCGGGCTGGCGCTGCACTGGCCGGGCCCGGCGACCGATTTTGCCACGGCGGGGGCCACGGGCCGAGGCCTTCACCCCGCGTTTCTACCCGGTGGGAATACGCCCGGGGCCCTGCGCTTGCTCTCGGCCAACGTGCGCATTTTCAACGTGTACGCCGAGCTGCGCGACCCCGGCTATGCTTCGTCAAAAGCCTTCATCGCGTGGCTGGCCGACAGCCCGGCCGACGTGCTCTGCCTCCAGGAATTCTATAATGAGCCCCAGGGCTCGCGCGAAAACGGGCTGGTGTTCCGCAGCGCTGAGCAGCTGGGGTCCGGCAGCGCCCGCCACGCGTTTGTGTCGACAAGCCTTACCAATGCCATCGGGGCCGAGTTTGGACTGGCCATCTTCTCGCGCTTTCCCATCGTGCGGCGGGGCACCATTCCGTTCGGTAAGCTCACCCAAAACCACGCCATGTGGGCCGACCTGGTGCGCCCGCCCGCCCCGGGCCGCCCGCGCCCCGACACCGTTCGCATCTTCAACCTGCACCTGCAAAGCATGAGCTTGGCCGAGGGCGACATCGTGGCCGCCTCCACCACCAAGGCCGGCCTGCGCAACAAGGCCCCTGGCCTGCTGCGTCGCTTCCGCAACGGGGCCGTGGCCCGCGCCCGGCAAACCGATACGGTGCTGGCCCGCGTGCGCCGCTCGCCCTACCCCGTGCTGCTGGCCGGCGACTTCAACGACTTGCCTTACTCGTACCCTTACAGCCAGTTTGCCGGGGCCCTGCAAAACGCCTGGGCCACCGTGGGCCTCGGCCTTGGGGCCACCTACCACGGCCGCCTGCCCGGCCTGCGCATCGACCACCAGTTCGCCTCCCGGCAGTGGCGGGTGCTGGGCTGCCGCGTGCACCGCGAGATTTTGTGGAGCGACCACTTTCCAGTGGAGGGAGTGTACGGGCTGGGGCCCTAGTGCCCTCAACTGCGCGCCAGGCCCTGCGTAAGAGGTTATGGGCCGAAGCAGGCAAATTGCCGAACTTTGCGCCTGCCGCTGCCCGAACGATACGCCGCCGGGACCGGTTGCTTGCTTTTTGACTTTTTGATTTTCATGTCGCTGATCCTTTATAATACGCTTACCCGCACCAAGGCCCCGTTCCAGCCCATCCACCCGCCGGTGGTGGGCGTGTACCTCTGCGGGCCCACCGTGTACAGCGAGGCCCACCTGGGCAACGCCCGGGGCCCCGTGGTGTTCGACGTGCTCACGCGCTACCTGCGCTACCTCGGCCACCAAGTGCGCTACGTACGCAACATCACCGACGTGGGCCATCTCGAAAGCGACGCCGACACCGGCGAAGACAAGCTCGAAAAGGCCGCCCGTGTCCAGCAGTTGGAGCCCATGCAGGTGGCCCAGCACTACGCCAACCGCTACCGTACTCACATGGCCCAGCTCGGCTGCCTACCCCCCGACATCGAGCCCCAGGCCAGCGGCCACATCACCGAGCAAATCGGGATGGTCGAGGAAATCATTGCCAACGGCCTCGCCTACGAGGCGAACGGCTCGGTGTACTTCGACGTGCCCAAGTACGACGAGCACCACCGCTACGGCCGGCTCTCGAACCGCAGCATCGAAGACCAGTTCGCCGGTACCCGCGACGCGCTGGCCGGGCAGGACGAAAAGCGCAGTCCCCTGGACTTCGCCCTCTGGAAAAAGGCGGCCCCTGAGCACATCATGCGCTGGCCCTCGCCCTGGGGCGCCGGCTTCCCCGGCTGGCACCTCGAGTGCTCGGCCATGAGCCGCAAGTATCTGGGGGCCGAGTTCGATATCCACGGCGGCGGGCTCGACCTGATGTTTCCGCACCACGAGTGCGAAATCGCCCAGAGCCAGGGCAGCCACAACCACACCGATGAGGCCCGCGTGTGGATGCACAACAACATGATAACGGTGAACGGGGCCAAGATGAGCAAGTCGATGGGCAATTTCATCACCCTCACCAACGTGTTCGTGGGGCCCACTGGGGGCCTCTCGCAGGCTTACTCGCCGATGGTGGTGCGCTTCTTCCTGCTGCAAGCCCACTACCGCAGCCCGGTTGACGTGAGCGATGACGCCCTGCAAGCCGCCCGCAAAGGCTACCGCAAGCTGATGAACGGCCTGCGCCTGCTCGACAAGCTGGTGCCCGCCGAAGCCCCCAACGCCGGGGCCCTGGCCGACGCCGCAGCTGGCGACGCCGAGCTGGCCAAGCTCACCGCCGACCTGTTCGTGGGCCTCGACGACGACCTGAACACGGCCCGCAGCATCGCGGCGTTGTTCAACCTGCTGCGCAAGTTCAACACGCTGGGCACCACGCCTGCGGCGCTGGCCGGCGTTTCGGGCGCTGCCCTGCGGGAAGCCGCCGCCGCCTACCGCGCCTTGGTGACCGACGTGCTGGGCCTGCGCGACGAACCCCGCGCCAACGCTGAAGAGTTGCTCAACCTCACGCTCGGCTTCTACGCCGAAGCCAAGGCCGACAAGGCCTACGACACGGTCTTTGTTATCCGGGCGGCCCTAAACGGCCAGGGCATCGTGATAAAAGACCCCAACGCCGGCGTGGAGTGGGCCTACAGCGAAGAGTAAGGGCGGGGCTTGCCCCCGCCCGGCCGGCGGAACGACGGCCTCAGGCTCGTTCACTTTGACTGTTTAATCGCCTTAATTGCCTGGGCGGGGGCAAGCCCCGCCCCTACCCGCATGACCTTTCGCTTCCTCCGCCTTCCCCTGGCCGCCCTGGCCGGCCTGTTCTTGCTTACCGCCTGCCCCGATAAAAAAGCCACCGAAACCGCCGACGCCGGGGCAGGTGCTGTTGAAGCTAAGCTGCCCAGGGCCCCGGTGTTCAACGCCGACTCGGCTTACGCCTTCACGGCCAAGCAAGTGGCGTTCGGACCGCGGGTGCCCAACCGCCCGGCCCACGTCGCCTGCGGCAATTACTTGGTGGCTAAGCTCAAAAGCTTCGGCCTAAAGGTGACGGAGCAGCCGTTCGAGGCCATGACGTTTGACGGCACCAACATTCACGCCCGCAATATCATCGCCCAGTACCAGCCCCAGGCGGCCCGCCGGGTGGCCGTCTTCGGCCATTGGGACACCCGCCCCTTCGCCGATAACGACAAGACCCACAAAAACGCCCCCATGGACGGTGCCTCCGACGGAGCCAGCGCCGTGGCCGTGGCCCTAGAGATGGCCCGCGTCCTCAGCCAGCAGCCCGACAGCTTGGCCCCCGCCGTGGGGGTCGACTTCATTCTCTTCGATGCCGAAGACTGGGGCCACGACGACACCACCCAGGCCGACCTCAAGAACCAGCTCGAAGGCAGCGGCACCGATTCGTGGTGCCTGGGCTCGCAGTACTGGATTGCCCACCTGCTGCCCGCTGGCTACAAGGCCGAGTACGGCGTGCTGCTCGATATGGTGGGGGCTAAGGGCGGCAGCTTCACCCGCGAGGGCACGTCGCGCAACAGCGCCCGGGGCCCCCTCGACAAGATTTGGAACACGGCCGCCCAGCTGGGCTACTCCGACTACTTCCGCTTCCAGGACACCGACGCCATCATCGACGACCATGTGTACACCAACAAGGCGGGCATCCCAACGCTGGACATCTACGACCACCCGCGCTTTGGCACCGATTTCTTCCCTGCCTACCACCACGCCACCACCGACAACATGCGCATCATCGACCGCAAGACCCTGAAAGCCGTGGGCCAGACGATGCTGCAGACGCTGTACGTGAACTAGAGCGTCGGAAAGGCCAGGCTGTCGGAAGGGCCGCTCTTACGGGTTAGCCGCTCCCCCGGGGGGGGGCGGCCGGAACGCCAAACGCCCGGCCGCCGGATGGCAGCCGGGCGCCGGCCGGCCGGGTACAATCGAGAACAGGAAGGCTTATTGCACGATGCGGAACGCGGCGGTGCTCCACTGCAAGGGACCGGTGTTGTTCCACGCGGCGCATTCCACGCCGTAAGCGGCGCCGCTGTCGAGGGCGTCGAGCAGCGCCCTGGGCTCGCGGGTGAGGCTGAAGCGGTAGCAGTAGCCGGCGGCCAGGTCCTCGGCCGCGGTGTCGCGGAGGAAGATGCGCCAGGCGTAGGCGTACATGCCGGGCTGGGCGTCGACGCTGGCCGTGAGGGTGCGGGCGCTGGGGCCGTCGGCCACGGCTAGGCCGCTGATGGGCTGGCTGGTCTGGCGCGGAGTGGTTTCGGCTTTGGTGAGCGGGAAGTTGGCGGCGGCCCACAGGTCGGGGCGGGCGGGGGTGGCCCCGGCGGCGTAGCCCGAGAGGGCCTTGAAGGCGGCCTCGGCCAGCGGGCGCAGGTAGTCGCGCTGCTGGGTAGCGGCCTTCAGGCCGGTCTTCATGGTCTTCACGGCCTCGGCCAATTGGCCGAGCATATCGGCCGGCTCCTTAAGGGGCTGGGCGGGGCAGGGTAGTCCGGGCTGCCGGCCACGCCGGAAAGGATGTTTTCGCCCAGGTCGATAAAGTCTTGGTCTGAATAAGCAACGTAATGGGTAGCAATGGTCTGGGAACGGGTCATGCGGGATAATAGGGGTAGAAAGGGAAGCATCTGGCACCGCGCCAGCGACGGCAAGGCGC
>JANPOR010000129.1:0-9525 GCA_031428075.1 Hymenobacter sp.
CCTACTACAACCAGCGCCGGCCGCACCAAAGCCTCGGGGGCCAAACGCCCGCCCAGGTCTACCGAACCAACCCAACATTCAAGCATCAACCTGTTTCTTAACACGCCCCGCTAAACTGTCCAGTTTTTGGGGAGTAGTACAAACCATGACGTGGAGACTGTACCTCCGCTGCCGCAGCGTGGCAAGCGGCATCTGCAACCGTTCAGACCAAATGTTGTACGCGAGGCACAGCCTCACCCAAAAACTTGTCACGAGTTACGCTGCGCTAAACTCGCGCCAGTTGTGCTCTGCGAGTCCGCGTTGCTGCACGGTAACCGTTCACCGAACGCGGACTACAAAGCCCGCGCTACAGTTTAATAGCTTTGCAGCCAGGTTAGGCGCTCCCTCAGCCGCTGCTGGGGCAGGAAATCGGCTTCGAGGGGCGGAGCGAAGGGAATGGGCGTGTCGAGTCCTGCAACTCGCTGCACGGGGGCGTCGAGGTGCTGAAAGCAGTGCTCGGCCACCCAGGCTACGATTTCGCCGCCCAGGCCCCCGGTGAGGGTGTCTTCGTGCAGCACGAGGAGGCGGCCGTTTTTCTGCACGGTGCGGCGCACGGCTTCGGTATCCCAGGGCAGCAGGGTGCGCAGGTCGAGGATGTCGGCGCTGATGTTCAGCTCGGTGCAGGCCGCCAGGGCCCAGTGCACGCCCATGCCGTAGGTCACGATGCTCAGCTCGTCGCCCTCGCGCACCAGGGCCGCCTCGCCGATGGGCGTGGTGTAGTACGCCTCCGGCACGGGGCCGCTGAGGCTGCGGTAGAGCAGCTTATGCTCGAAGTAAAGCACGGGATTGGGGTCGTCGAAGGCGGCGCAGAGCAGGCCCTTGGCGTCGTGCGGGTTGCTGGGGTACACCACCTTCAGGCCCGGCACGTGGGTGAACCACGCCTCGTTGCTTTGCGAGTGGAAGGGCCCCGCGGCGGTGCCCGCGCCGGTGGGCATCCGAATCACCACGTCCGCGGCTTGGCCCCAGCGGTAGTGGCTCTTGGCCAGGTTGTTCACTATTTGGTTGAAGCCGCAGGTTACGAAGTCAGCGAACTGCATCTCCACCATCGACTTCTTGCCGCGCACGCTCAATCCCAGCCCGGCCCCCACGATGGCCGACTCACAGAGCGGCGTGTTACGCACCCGGCCCTTGCCAAACTCGGCCACGAAGCCTTCGGTAATCTTAAAAACGCCGCCGTACTCGGCAATGTCCTGGCCCATGAGCACCAGCTCGGGGTGGCGCGTCATGCTCTGCCGCAGGCCTTCGGAAATGGCGTCGATGAAGCGGCGCACGGGCGCGGGGCCCCCGGCGGGCGGGTTAGCGGCTTCGGGTGCGAAGGGCGCGTACACGTCGGACAGCTCGTGGGCGGTGTCGGCGGAGGGCGCGGGGGCCGCGTCGGCCTCGGCCAGGCCGGCTTCGATTTCTTTTTTGAGTTGTTCGCGCAGGCTGTGGCGAGCGGTTTCGGTGAGGATGCTCTCGGCCATGAGCCACTTTTCGTAGTTCTCCACGGGGTCTTTCTGGGCCCATTCCTGGAGCAGCTCGGCGGGCACGTACTTGGTGCCGCTGGCTTCCTCGTGCCCGCGCATCCGGAAAGTGAGGGCCTCCACCAGCACGGGGCGCGGGTTTTGGCGCAGGTCTTCGGCCAGGCGATGCACGGTGGCAAACACGTCGAGCACGTTGTTGCCATCGATCTGCACGGCTTCCATGCCGTAGGCGGGGCCTTTGTCGATGAACGACTTGAACCGAAATTGCTCGTTGGAGGGCGTGCTCAGGCCGTAGCCGTTGTTTTCAATCATGAAAATGACCGGCAGCTGCCACACTGCCGCCACGTTCAGGGCCTCGTGGAAATCGCCTTCCGAGGCCCCGCCGTCGCCCGAATAAGTAAGCGTGACGCGGGGCACCCCGTCGAGCACATCGGCCAGGGCGATGCCGCCGGCCACCGCCAGCTGGGGCCCTAGGTGCGAAATCATACCCACGATGTGGTGTTCGTTGGTGCCAAAATGGAAGCTACGGTCACGCCCCTTGGTGTAGCCCAGTAACTTACCTTGCCACTGCGCAAACAGCCGCCCCAGCGGCACCTGCCGCGCCGTGAACACTCCGAGGTTGCGGTGCAGCGGCAGAATGTATTCGTCGGCCTCCAGGGCCAGGGTGCTGCCCACCGAGATGGCCTCCTGACCGATGCCCGAGAACCATTTGCTGACTTTGCCCTGGCGCAGCAGAATCAGCATCTTTTCCTCGATCAGGCGCGGCTTCAGCAGCTCGCGGTACAGGTGCAGCAGGGTGTCGTTGGCGTAGTCGCGGCGGTCGAAAGTCATGGGGTGGCTGGGTGGGACGAACGGGGCAAAGGTAACGGCAGGCGTTTTCACCGGTAAGGGACCGTTGGGTTTAAAATTCTTTTGGGAAACGATGGCCAACCCAGAAGCCACCATAACCTCAACTTTATATTTGGATGGTTTCATCCGTCATTCATTTTATGCCAAACTTTTATCCTGTTATTCTCCTGTTAACGGTCACTGTTGCCCACGCTCAGCAAGTAGATACGCTGGGGCCGCGCCGGCCTCAACCGTTACTTTCCATCAATGACAGCATCCCGGTAGGCAGTGAAATAACCAGGCAACTTACGTGCACAGCGGTTGGGGTGCCCATCGAGCGTCGGCTCATGCTTCCTCCTCCTTTCACCACCATCCAACCGGCCCTGAGTCGCGTGGCAGGGGTACAGTACACTCCCTTTTCGGGGGCCCCGGGGGCCTGGGCCACGGTGCGCATCCGGGGCATCAGCAACGTGACCAGCAGCAGCCAGCCGCTGTACGTGGTGGACGGCGTGCCGGTGTACAACACCGAGGTGACGCCCGAAGAGTGGAGCGGCGCGGAAGCCTTCTTCCGCAACAGTCCCT
This sequence comes from Hymenobacter sp., assembly GCA_031428075.1. GTDB lineage: Bacteria > Bacteroidota > Bacteroidia > Cytophagales > Hymenobacteraceae > Hymenobacter. The sequence continues at coordinate 2,913 of JANPOR010000129.1, forward strand.
CTTATGGCTTGTACTCGCTCACTACACCGCACACGCCCACGGCCAACCCGCTGCTGGACATGCCCGTGGGAGACGTGGAGCAAGTGGAAGTGCTGAAAGGCGCGGCCGCCACCGCCCGCTACGGAATGCAAGGCACCAACGGCGTCGTGCTCATCAGCACGCGGCGCGGCGGCGACGGGCAGACAGGGCCCCAGCCGCTGCGGGTGCGCTACAACGGATGGGGCGGCGTGCAGCAAGTGCGCCAGCGCTACGAACTGCTCGGGGCCCGCCAGTACGCTGGCCTAGCGAATACCGCCGCAGCCGCTACCGGCCAGCCAACGCCTTACTCGGCCGCCGACCTCAACAGCTTAAACGAAGTGGACCGGCAGGACCAGGTGTTTCGGGTGGCGGGCATTCAGAGCCACCACCTGAGCGTGGATGGCGCCAGCCATAGTACCCGCTACTACGTGGCCGCCGACTACCTGCACCAAGCCGGCGTGGTGGACGAATCCAGCCTGAGCCGCTACCACTTACGGATGAACCTCGACCAACAGCTGACTCCCAAGCTGAGTGTGGGGCTGCGGGCCAGCGCCAGCCAAACCGATGAGTACTACGGCGGTACCGCGCCCGACGCCGACCGGGTGCTTCAGGATGCCCTGCTGGCGGCCCCGGTCGTGCGAACTCAACCGGCCGGCAGCCCTTTTTACCGCACCGACCCTTTGTACCAACTGCACTTTTACGCCCGCGCGCCCCGCACGCGCCGCGTTCTTGCGCAGCTGAGCGCCACCTATCGGTTCAGCGACGCGCTGAGTCTGAGCGTGCGCGGCAGCCGCGAGCAGGCCGACGCCAGGGAGTTGGGCTATTCACCCGACCTCAACACGGCCTCAGCCCCGGTACCGACCGTGGCCGAAACTTCGACGTCGACCACCAACACCCACAACTGGGTGGCGGACGCTGCGCTACGCTACCAGCGCACCTTTGGCGACCGGCACGCCCTCACGGCGTCGCTCACCTACCTGCGCCAACAGTACGAGCGGGAGATGGCGCGCGATGAGTACTTCTTAACTCCAGCCAACACCCTCCCCAACATCCCCCCGTCTTACCTAAATATCCGGAGCAGCTACCGGCAAACCTTGACGAGCAACGGCCTGCACAGCCCGGCGGCCAGCTTCGGCTATACTTACGCCGGCCGCTACGAAGTGCAGGCCTCGCTGCGCGCCGACTTGGCCCTGAAAAATGACTACAGCGTGGGCCAGCACGAATGGTCGCCGGGGGCGCAGCTGAGCTGGCACGCCAACAAAGAAGCGTTTCTGGCCGCAGCCACCGGGTTGAGCGACCTGACGCTGTGGGCCGGCGCGGGCAAAACCAGCACGTATTTCTCTCCCGACCGCACCGCCCATTACGACGCGGGGCTGCGCCTGGGTGTGCTCGGGGGCCGGCTCACGCTGGAAGCCGGGGCCTACCAGCGCCGTACCCGCCACGCCCAAACCTTGCTAACTTTCCCGGTGCCTTTCCAATCCGGCAGCCAGCGTTTTTATTACGCCTTCCCCGACGTGACACTGCTAAACCGGGGCCTGGAGCTGGCGCTGGGCAGCACCTGGCAGCTGGGGGCCCTGGCCGGCAGCAGCCAGCTGGCCGCCGCCACCAACCGCAACCTAGTAGAGGAAACCAGCCTTGGCGGCAGCAATGTCGCGGGCCTTCAGGGCATGGAGGTCGGCCAGCCCCTGGCCCGGTTTTACGTATTTGAGCAGGACGGCACCTACCCGGCTGGCGCGCCCAACGCTGGCCAGGTGCGGTTCCGCGACCGCAACAACGACGGCCAGGTGGACTCCCGCGACGGTTACTACCAAGGCAGTGGCTTGCCGCGCTACACCCTCAGCTTCTGCCAGCAGCTGCGCCTGCGGCGGTTCCAGCTAGAAGCACAATTCGATGGCCTGTTTGGCTACCGGCTGCTGAACCCTACGCTAGTGGCCCTCGACACACCTTCCGGCTATGACAACAGCTCGCCCCGCGCCCTAAACTATTGGACGCCCGCTCACCAGGATACTTCCGTGCCCCAACCCGGCACTGGCCCGCCATCCATCATTAGCAACCAAGCCCTGGAAAGCGGCGACCATGTGCGCCTCTCCCAACTCACCCTCAGCTACGAGGTGCGGAATGCCGGGCCCCAGCGGGCCAGCGTGTGGGTGGGCGGCCAAAATCTGTTCGTGACGGGCCCCTACCGGGGCTTCGACCCCAACGTGAGCGGCGGCGGCAGCGCGCCTCTGCAAGCCGGCCAGGACCTCAGCGGCTACCCCGTGGCCCGCGTGTGGCAAGTGGGCGTGCGGGCCACGTTTTAGGAAGAAATGAAGCATCGGGCGTGAGCAATTCCCGTTCTGGCTGTTGTTCATTTGTAATTACTTCTTTTCCCCCGTGCTTTCAGAGACTATGATTCATTTCCAGGAATTCACCCTCGCCAACGGCCTGCGCTGCATCGTCCACGAAGATTTCACCACGCCGATGGCCGTGCTGAATGTGATGTACGACGTGGGGGCCCGCGACGAAGACCCCGACCACACCGGCTTCGCGCACCTGTTTGAGCACCTGATGTTTTCGGGTTCCGTGAACATCCCTAGCTACGACGAGCCCTTGCAGCGGGTGGGCGGCGAGAACAACGCCTTCACCTCGCAGGACGTGACCAACTACTACCTCTCGCTGCCGGCCGCCAACCTCGAAACCGGCTTCGGGCTCGAAAGCGACCGGATGCTAAGCCTGGCATTTTCTGAAAATGGGCTGGAAGTGCAGCGCAAAGTGGTGGTCGAGGAATTCAAGCAGAGCTACCTGAACCAGCCCTACGGCGACGTGTGGCTGAAAATGATGCCTCTGGCCTACCGCGCCCATCCCTACCAGTGGAACACCATCGGCAAGGAGATTTCGCACATCGAAAACGCCGTAATGGACGACGTGCGTGGCTTTTTCGATAAGCACTATGCACCCCAAAACGCCATTCTGGTGGTGGCTGGGGCCGTGGCGCTCGACGAAGCCCGGCGCTTGGCTGAAAAATGGTTCGGGCCCATCCCCGGCGGCCCGGCCTACGTGCGCCACCTGCCCGAGGAGCCCACCCAGACCGAAGCCCGCCACCAAACGGCCCGGGCTGCAGTGCCGCTGTCGGCTCTTTACAAAGCCTACCACGCACCCGCCCGGCGCGATGATTCATATTACGCCGTGGACCTGCTGAGCGACGTGCTCGGCCGGGGCAAGTCGAGCCGCCTGCACCAACGCCTGGTGAAGGAGTTAGCACTGTTCAACAATATTTCCGCCTCGCTCACAGGGGCCCTTGATGCGGGCCTGCTCGTCATCAGCGGCAAGCTGAACGCGGGCGTGGACCTGCACACAGCCGATGCCGCAGTGGAAGCCGTAGTGGCCGAGTTCCGCACGGCCGACGTGGATACTTACGAACTAGAAAAAGTTAAGAACCAAGCCGAGAGCCACTTGGTGTTCGGTGAAATCGACCTGCTGCACCGCGCCCTCAACCTAGCCTACAGCAAGCTGCTCGGCGACGCCAACCTGGTGAACGACGAAAGCCGCCGCATCCAGGCCGTGGACGTGGCCGCCGTGCGCCAAGCCGCCGAATTGGTACTGCGCCCCGAAAATTGCAGCACCCTGTACTACGAAGCCGTGGCCGAAGAAGTCACCGAGCCCATCGCGGAGGAAGTTGTCTAGCCAGCTTTGGGGCCCTATTTCCGGCTCGAGCTGAGCGTACTGTTAGCACCGGGCTGGACGGGAGCGCCTTTTTTAGCGTAGTGCTTGCGCGGCGGCACGTCGCCCATGTAGCTGTCGACGTGACGGTGGTCGCTCTGGGGCAAAGGCATACCGGGCGCCAGATAATAATTGCCGCGCGAAACCTCCGTCTGCCGCTTGCCGGCCCCCGTGGGCTTCAGCGCCGCGGCGCGGTAGTAGTGGCCGGACTTGTGCCGGTTTTGGCGCACCGCGCGGCGGTAGTTTTTGGTGCCGGTTTGGGCGTGTGCCCCCAGCAATACGGCCAACACCAGGACCCCGGCGAGGAAAGAACGAAGCATAAGCAGAAGAATAAAAAGAATAGCGGGGCACACCGTACGGTGCGCCCCGCTTTACGTGCAATAGCGAGCCAGGGATTGGCACCTTAGCGAACGCCGGGCGAAAGTGTGGTTTGCGAGGCGGCGGCTTTGCGGGGCGTGCCGTCGTAGTTGTCCATTTCGTGGCCGGTGCGGACGTGGACACTCATGCCCGGAGCGGCGTACACCGCGTCGCGGCCCTGGCGGGCCTGGGCGTCATCATGAGCTTCCCAGCCCGTGGACGGCACGGCGGCTACCACCGGGGCGGAGGGGTCAGGAGCGGGCCAGGCGGCCACGGCGCGGCGGGCAGTTTTGCGCACCGTACGCTGGGTCTTTGTGGCGGCGCGGCGGGTGGCACGGGTAACCTTATGGGCGGCGGCCGGCGCAGTTTGGGCGCTGGCCTCAGCCAACAGAAACACCGACAAAGCAAGGGTGAGAGCGGAGCGGAGCATGAGCGGCAAAGGTTAAGTAGTGGGTGATTACCTCCCCAAAAACGAAAACCGTGCCGAATCCAAACTCCATCCCCCGCCATCCACCAGGGCCAACAAAAAAGCGCCCCGATTGGCTATGCATGCCAATCGAGGCACTTGAGAAAATTGTCTAAAGAGGGCACGTAAGCCTATTTTGGCGAGAGGGTGGTCCCGTTACCAGCCGGCTTGGGAGCGGTCTTTTCGGCGGTGCCTTTGTAGGAGCCCACCTTCTTACCGGAGCTTACGTTCACGGGCATGCCGGGGGCGGCGTATACGCCCTGGCCATCGGCGTTGGCCGACGAGCCCGCGGCGGCGTTGCCAAAGCCACCGCTGCGAGCCGCAGAAGCAGTATCAGTGGCGGCCGGCGCGGGGGCTGGAGTGGCCATAGCGTCCGTTTTGGGACGAGCCGCGGGCTTGCGTACGGTGGTTTTGGAGGCGGGGCGGGGAGCCGTCTGAGCGGTGGCGGCGAAGGCGGCCACCGCCAGCAGCAACGTCATTACGGAACGAGGCATGGTGGAAAGAAATAAGGGCGGATGAAAAGGGGGCCCACCTGCCGGCGGGCCGTTGCTGCAAATACGTGAAACTGCCCGCCGGGGTGCCGGCCGGCCGTAACTTTGCGGCCATGCTACAGGAATCTATCGCCGGCCTCGAAGCCGAAATCAGCGCCCAAGAGTTGGCCACGGCGGCCCAACTCGACGCCTTTCGCATTGCCTACCTCGGCCGCAAAGGCCGCCTGGCCGATTTGTTCGACCAACTAAAAACTGTACCCGCCGACCAGAAGCGCACCGTGGGCCAGCAGCTCAACGCCCTCAAGCAAGCTGCCCAGGCCCACCACGACGAGGCCCAGCAGGCCCTGGAAGCCGCCACCGCCAATCAGCCCGCCGACGCGGGCTACGACTACACGCTACCGTCCGTGCCCCACGCGCTGGGCACCCGCCACCCCCTGAGCTTGGTGCGTGAAGAGATGCTGCGCATCTTCGGCCGCATCGGGTTTGCCGTGGCCGAGGGCCCCGAGATTGAGGATGATTGGCACAACTTCACAGCCCTTAACTTCCCCGAGAACCACCCGGCGCGCGACATGCAGGACACGTTCTTCATCGCCCCGCCCGCCTCCAAAAGCCCGCTCGACCCGGCCGATTCCGGGACCCCTGACGTGCCACTATTGCTGCGCACCCATACTAGCACCGTGCAGGTGCGCGTGATGGAAACCGAGCCCCTGCCCATCCGCCGCGTGATGCCGGGCCGCGTGTACCGCAACGAGGCCATTTCGGCCCGCGCCCATATGATGTTCCACCAGGTGGAAGGCATTTTCATCGATGAGGGCGTGAGTTTCGCCGACCTCAAGCAGACGGTGTATTATTTCGTGCAAGAGCTGTTCGGGGCCGACATCGACATTCGTTTCCGGCCCAGCTTCTTCCCTTTCACCGAGCCCAGCGCTGAAATCGACATCACCTGCCTCATCTGCAAAGGCAAGGGCTGCAACATCTGCAAATACTCGGGCTGGGTGGAAATCGGCGGCTGCGGCATGGTGGACCCCAACGTGCTCGAAAACAGCGGTATCGACCCCGAAAAGTACTCTGGCTATGCCTGGGGCATGGGCATCGAGCGCATCGCCATGCTCAAGTACCAAATCAAGGATTTACGGCTGTTCACGGAGAACGATGTACGGTTCCTGCGGCAGTTCGAGGCCGTGTAGGGCCCCAGTGCACGGCCAGCGCTTGGGAATTATCGCCGGGCGGCGGCGGTTCCGGCTTTTCTCTTGTTGAGTAAAAGGTTACGTACGCGGCCAGATTCGGGCAGGCATATTCAGTGATTAAATGAAAGTTAGAAATCAAAACCAAAACAAGGTCAACGTCATCACCCTGGGCTGCTCGAAGAATATCGTGGACAGCGAAGTGCTGATGGGCCAGCTCCAGGCCAACGACTTTGCCGTAACGCACGAGGCCAAGACGAACGACGCCAACATCGTCATCATCAACACCTGCGGCTTTATCGACAACGCCAAGCAGGAGAGCATCGACACCATCCTGCGCTACGCCGACGAAAAAGTGGCCGGCCGGCTGGAAAAACTTTACGTGACGGGCTGCCTCT
>JANPOR010000130.1:0-12801 GCA_031428075.1 Hymenobacter sp.
GCACCAAGCGCTTGCGGCCCTTGACCAGCTTGCCCGCGCTGAAGCCCACCGTGCCGCCGGTGGCCGCGTTCTTCACGCTCTGCGTATCGGGGATCACGGCCGTGGGCCAGGCTTTTTTTCGGCCGCTTCCCGGCTGCTCACGTTCAGGCACGTACTGACCCCACTGCCACGTGCCATCGGCTTCCCCCTTGGCAAAATATTAGTACACCGTGCCCCAGGGCGGTAAATCCCCTGGCAAATCCCGCCACACGCCCCCGTTTTTGAGCACTTACAGAACGGCGTTCACCACGTCGGCCAGTGGCCATTTGCCGCGCCGGCGCACGCTCAAAAGTGGTTCCAGGCGCTGCCAGTCCCGCCCCGACAAGTCTGAACTGTACCGCTTCCGAGCGGCCTTTCCTCCTGCTTGTTTTACCGAACTAAATTAACTCAAACAGCTTCTTAGCTTTTACGCTGAAAAGTAAACCCGATGCTGTGCACTATCCTTAAAACCGCTCCAAGCACTTGTTTATAAATAGCTTAGTAATCTGTGTAGGACGAATCAATGCTTAAAATTCATAAGGCACTTGCAACCCCGCGCCCAAAAAGCTGCTGACTCAGCCGTTCATCCTGACCATAAACGTCGGCATAAAAACGGAGCCGGCCGGCCACGACCGCGCACGTGGCGTAGCGCACGTGAAGTGGCACTGGCCGCTTAAGAAAGAAGCTACGCGGCTTCGGCGCGGCCTCGCATTCGGCCTCCGTGGGCAGGGCGGCGCGGGCGGCGTCGGGGCCCAGCAGATAGGCGGCCAGCTGCATCGGGTGTTGCAGCAGCAGACAGCTACGGCCCAGCGCCCGGTACGACCGCTCGAACCACTGCTGCTCAGGCCCCGCGTTGAGGTACATCCCGTATGGGTTGGCAAAAGGGAAAATAACGTTGCCGAGCAGGTTGCCACAGCCCGGGCTTTGGCGAATAGTGTATGGAAAGTTCTGCGCCGTCACGGCCGACCAGTCCACGCTGGCAGCATTAACCGCCCGGCCCTGCGCATCGAAGAGGCGGTAGTTGTTGTCCGCCAGGAAATCGTGGTCCGAAGGCACCCGGGCATTGTCCTGTAAATACGGCAGAAGCTGCTCGGTAGCCACGCGGCGGGGCACCCGCCACTCCGGGGCCACGGTGAACGAGGTGAGCCGGCTGCTGAGCGTGGGCGTGGGGTTAGCGGGCCGGCCAATAACGAGACGGTGCGTCTGTAGCACCCGGCCGCGGCGCACCACTTCCAACTGGTAGGCGGGCAGGTTCACCAGCACGTATTCGGCGTCCGGAATGGCCATCCACCGCCAGCGCTCCAGCGTAAGCGCCATTTGCCGGGCCCGGCGGGTCCGTAGGGCGGCATCGCGGCCGGCTGGGTGCCACCGCCACCGGACCAGGGCCTGCTGCAGCTGCTGGTACTCGCGCTGCTGGGGCTGGCACTGTAGCAGGGTAGCTGCAAAATTCGGCGCCGCTAAGGCGCGTGCTACCCAAGCGGCGGGATTGAAGGGGACGCCTGCTTTTTCCAGTGGGGAGGGCGTAAACTCATGGAGCCGCCCCCGACGCAGATGTAAAGCAAAGGTCAGTAGCCCGTCCGTGAGCAGGACGTCAAACCGGGCCAACTGCGCACCATGCTGCGCGGGTACCTGGGGCTGGGCCAACGAATCCTTCAAGGCTTGCAGGGTGCCGACGTGGTAGAGGCCAGGCAGCAGCCCATAGTCCTCGGCCCGCGTGAGCAGGGCCAGGGCCGCGCGGCCCTGCGCAGTGGGTTGCATGGCAGCACACCAGACCGGGGCATAAGCTCGACGGCGGTAGAACGCCCGCCCCTGTTGGCCTTGGGCAAGTGGCAAGCGGTTTATCCGAGCCAGCAGGGTATCGGGGAGTAGGGCGCGGATGCGGGCGGGCGAGCCAGACGGCGTGGCCTGGGCCGGGCCTGAAGGCTGGGAAGGCAACACGCCCGGCTTGGCTGCCGACAGCGTCAGCCAGGCGAATGAAAGCAAGGCAGGTAGCGGGCGCATTGGGTGGGGTGAACTGATGGTTTTTCAATACTTGGTGCTGGTTGGGCTGCTTGGGCCCAAGGCCAATTGCTAGGACCTGGACCTTATTCGTCCGGCTCATAGGATTCGTTGGCAACAAAACGCGCAAAGGGCGGCAGCTTGGGCTTGGCTCCGGTGGTCGCGACCAACTCAAAAGCAGTGGCCGCGCTCTGCAAACTGTAGTCGATGATGGCGTCGATTAAGTCTTGGGCTTCCACTTTGGCTGCGAATTCAATGCTGAGGTTACATTCGGCCCGGGTGGCTCGGATGCTTACCGCGGGTAGCTTATCCGGTGATTCTATTAGCTCCAGACCCACGATGTAGTCCACGTTGAGGTGGGGCGCATCTTTCTCATTACCAAAAAGAAACAAAAGGCGTGGGATTGGGAAGAAAGGTGGGGAGAAGACAAATAAGAGTGAGTAGGAAACCTGCTCGTACTGGAAGCATTCGACACACAACCGGCCGCTGAGGCAAGCCAGCGGCTAAGTCCAACCAGGGTGAAAACCGGTGGCAAGGTCCAGTCAAAAGCCTTGGGATAACCTGCTGAAAATCGTGCATTGTTCTGATTTATGTCATGCCTTTGGCAGGGCCCTTGCCCTAACCTTGCGTCGTTGAAAATGACGGCCCTTCGCTGTGGCTAGGCCGGGCCTCTCGCGTTTTACGCCTGCTTTTCCATCCCAATCCATGAATGTCACCGTATTCAGCACCCAACCGTTTGAGCGCGATTTCCTAAAACAAGCCAATGCGGACCGCCACCACCTGCAGCTGCTGGAAGTAGGGCTGGGCGAAAACACCGTACCGCTGGCCCAAGGCTCGCTGGCCGTCAGCGTGTTCACCGCCGATGAGGTTTCTGGCCCGATGCTGGAGCAGCTGTGGGCGCACGGGGTCCGCTACCTGCTGGTGCGGGCCACCGGCTACAGCAACGTGGACTTGGCCACGGCCCACCGGCTGGGCCTGCGGGTCGCTAACGTGCCCGATTTCTCCCCCCATGCCGCGGCCGAGTACACCGTCGCCCTTATTCTGGCCCTGTGCCGCCACCTGCGGCAGGCCGATTCTCAGGTTCGCGCAAACGACTTTGCCCAAGACCAGCTGATTGGCTTCAACCTGCACGGCAAAACGGTGGGGATTGTGGGCGTCGGCCGGGTGGGCGAAGTGGTGGCCCGCATCCTGCACGGCTTTGGCTGCCAGCTGTTGGGGGTGGATACGCAGCCCAACGACGACCTACGCCACCGCTACGACCTGGAATACGTAGCCCTGCCCGAGCTGTGCGCGCGGGCGGATATCGTGACGGTACACACGCCCCTGACGCCCCAAACCCAGCACTTGATTGACGACCACTTGCTCACCAGCATGAAGCGCGGGGTGCTGCTCGTGAACACCGGCCGCGGGGGCATCCTTGATACGGAAGCAGCGCTGCGGGCCTTGGACAGCGGCCAGCTCGGTTACCTAGGGCTGGACGTATACGAAGATGAAAAGGGGCTGTTCTTTGTCAATCACTCCCTGGACGAGCTGCGCGACAAGACGTTCGCACGCCTGCTGACTTTCAACAACGTGTTGGTTACGGGCCACCAGGCCTACCTCACCCGAGAGGCCTTGGCCGACATCGCCGACTCCTCCGTGGCGTGCTTCGACGCCTGGGACCAGGGCCTCACCGCCGAGCACGAGCTATAGGGCAGTGCTTTCGTAACCCTCCTCCCTGCCGACAACTCTCACCCACGGTTTTTACCGGTATCTACCGCCGCGTCGTACCGCTGCGCCGGATGCTATGCCTGGAAGCAGCGCACTAGCACAGCAGTAGCCGGAAAAATGCTCACAACTATTGCTGGGTAGGGGGAGGATGCTTGCGGCAGGAGAATCTGATAAAAGTTAGTTGCTAAGGCAATCACCATCATGGTGATAACGGAGGCAGGCAAGGGTTTTTGCCTCATACTTATTTTCCTCCCCCAAACGCCATGAACGCGCGCACTCAAAGCCAACTCGATGCCCTTAATGCCTGCATCACCGCTTGCGAATATTGCAGCACCGCCTGCCTGCAAGTGCCGGACGTACAGATGATGCCCGTTGCATTGGCCTCACCCGCAACTGCGCCGATGCGTGCGCGTTCGCTGCCCGCTTCGTGGCCCGCGACTCGGAACATGCCGCGCACCTGCTGAAAGAATGCGCCGAAATCTGCCGCACCTGCGCCGAGGAGTGCGCCAGGCACGAGCATCGGCACTGCCAGGAATGCGCCGAGGCCTGCCGCCGTTGCGCTTAATCCCGTGGTGCCTCCGCGGCAACGCCCACGGGTGGTTTGTCGCAATTCAGTTTAAAAAACCTGAGCACACTGTCGTTCTGCGGCGGTAGCTTCGCCACCTTCAATTCCTTCTCCTTGTGCATACTGCTCATCTTCTGACGCCCCCCGCTCCCGCCGAGTGCGTGGCCGATGCCGACATTACCACGGCCATTGAAATACTGCTAGTCACGAAAAAAAGGCTGAGCACGCACGGTATGCACGGTATTACCGTGCATGCCCACGGAGGCATGGTGGAGCTGGCAGGATTTACCGACAACCTACTTTCGCAGCAGCGGGCCGAGGAAATTGCCCTGGCCGTGCGCAGCGCGCTGGCCGGGCGCACCGCCGGAGTGCCCGATGCCGGATGGCAACACGCCGTGGCGCGCGCCCTGGCCGATGACCCGACCACGAACGACTACCAAGTGCATTGTTTGGTGAACCAGGGCTTGGTCACCCTGAGCGGCACGGTGCAAACCTGGGCGGAGAAACAGCTGGTGCTGCGGGTACCCAGAGGGGTGCGCGGGGTGCGCGACTTCGTAGCCGACCACCTCATTATTCGCGGCGGTGAAATTATGAATTCAGACGAAGAAATTGCCACCCAAATCCGGGAGCTGCTCGACTGGGATATTCGCGTAAACGGTTCTCTGGTGCAGGCGCACACCGAAGACCAGGTGGTGCACCTCGCGGGCACGGTGGGCACGGCCGCCGAGAGGGACCGCGTCGTGGCCATTGTCTTGCCAGACCGGCGCCACCCGCGTCGATGCCCGCGACTTGTTCGTGGCTTTTTGGGCCCTGGGCCGGAAAATTCGCCGCGAGCAAGCCGTTCTGGATGCCTACGAGGCCGGGGCCCGCAACGTGGACAACGCCTTGCTGGTGTCCACGGCGGCTGGCTTAGAGATTATAGAGGAGGCGCAGGCCTGCCGGCTCAACCGTAAACGACCGATGCCATGTGGGTACCTTATTTATTCGTCTTCCTGGGTGCATTGCTCTTCGACGTGGTGCCGTTTCCCTTCCTGCCGGCCTTCACCGTTATGATATACTTGCAGGTACACTACCACCTGGAGGTATGGGCCGTGCTGTTTCTGGGGGTGGCCGGCTCCATCCTGGGGCGCTATCTACTCACGCTGTACATCCCGTTGCTGTCGGGCCGATTCTTCAATTCGAGTAAAAACGAGGACGTCCAGTTTCTGGGCGAGCATTTAAAGTCAAAAGGATGGCAGAGCCAAGCGGTTATTGTGGCGTATTCGTTGCTACCTCTGCCCACTACGCCCCTGTTCGTGGCCGCTGGCATGGCCCGGATACGGCCCTTATACATCATTCCCGCCTTTTTTGTGGGCAAGCTTTCCAGCGACAGCGTGGCCGTAGCCATGGGCAAATACGCCTCGCAGAACCTGAGCAATCTGCGGTCCGCCGCCCTTTCCTGGCAATCTATCGCGGGCCTGGGCACCAGCTTGCTGTTGCTGCTGGCCCTGCTGTTCATCGATTGGCGGGCCCTGATTCAGCACCAAAGATTCAAGCTGGTGTTCAATATATTTAGGTAAAACGAAGGCTCTAGCAGTTGTGGTAGTCGGGCCACCCTCAGCCGCATTTATTTCGATATACTCCATGAGATGGTCTAGGAATGGTGGACAGCAGAAGGCCGTATATTTCTACTGTTGTGACAGCCAAAAAAAGCGGGTCGTCGCCCGGCAAACGGCGCAAGTACGACGGGACCTTTAAGGCGGAGGCGCTGCGCTTGGCCCCGGAAAGCCGCAGCGGGCAGCGTGGAAGTGGCCCGGGCACCGGAAGCGCGGGTCCCGCGCGCGGCCAATAAGCGGCTGGTGCTGCCCGGCCACGTGACCCGACCGGTGTTCGCGCAGAGCGGTGGGCAGAGATTTGCGCGAGACGACGCCCAAAGGCTTGGTCAGCGGGGCCCTGGTCGGCGCCGCCGGCCAGGGCAGTCAGCACACGGCAGCCCGCTTCAAGCACTTGCTGGCCCGCCCCGGGGCCGTGCAAAGCAGGAGCCAGCACGGTAACCACTAAGACAATGCCCGCGCGGAATCGTTTTGGAACCGGTTCAAAACCGGATTACTCGCCGGGGGCAGCTTTCCCGGTTTGGCCGAAGCGCGCCTGGAAGTCAGCCCCTACCTCGCCCACTACAACGCCGAACGGCAGCACTCGGTCCTCGGCTACCAATCGCCCAACCGCTTCGAAACCCACATCCCAACCACGTCTCAACTGTGTCCGGCCTAACTAGACCACCTCACCATTCAGCCCTTACCCTTTTGCCCATGCCGACGCCCGCTCGCCTGCTTATTACGGGGGCAACCGGCAACGTAGGAGGGGCAGCCCTCCTGTGCTTGTTGAGTCAACGCACGGCGGGCACTATCATAACCATAGCCACCCGCGAACCCGCCCGCGACCGGCAAGTGTTGGGTTTGAGCGACGCCGCCGACGTGAATCTAGTACCCTTCGATTTCACGAAGCCCGAAACCATGGACCCGGCCCTGCGCGGCGTCACAGGCCTATTGCTGGTGCGTCCGCCCGCCATTAGCGACGTGGCCCGCTACCTAAAGCCGGTGGTGCAGGCCGCCGCAGCGGCCGGCGTGGGCCACGTCGTGTTTCTGTCGCTGCAAGGCGCGCAGTACAACCCCTTCGTGCCACACCACAAAGTGGAGGGCTACCTGAAAGCTTCCGGCATTCGCTACTCTCTGCTGCGGCCGAGCTTTTTCATGCAAAACCTCAGCACCACGCACTGCGACGACATCCGCCGGCACGACCAACTGCTGCTGCCCGCCGGTCATGCCCGTACCAGCTTCGTGGACGCGGAGGACGTGGGCGCGGTGGCCGCGAAACTATTGCTGGCCCCACCCGCTGCCTCGGCCGGCTACGAACTGACGGGCCGGGGCGCCTTCACCTACGACGAAGTAGCCGCACAGCTCAGCGCGGTGCTGGGCAGGCCAATTCGCTACCGCGCGGCGGGCATCCGGGAGTTTCGGGCCTACGAGCGCGCCAAGGGCACACCCGCCCCGCTAGTGAACGTGATGACCGGTATTTACCTGGCCGCCCGCTTCGGGCTGGCGGCGCACGTATCGCCGGTGCTGGCGGAACTGCTGGGCCGGGAGCCGGGCACGCTGCGGGCGTTTTTGGAGCGGGAGCGGGCCTGCTGGCTGCCCTGACCAGATTACAGGAAATGGGACCGAGGCTTGCCATTCGTTATCAATGTACTGGTCTTCTGGCTCCAGCATCTCAAGCGAACTAGCCCGTTCGTCCCAGCGGCCGATTGATTGGCTGCGGGCACGGCCCCACCTGCCCGGTGCAATTCTTTTAGCGAGAGCCACGGGCTGTTATCTCCTGCATATGGGGCAAGCTGAAGGACGGGCTGAATCTACCTAAACATGTTAAAAATCAGTCGCATTATTTGATTTTCGTCATGTAGCCGGTTTGATCCGGCTCGTAATCTTGTCTGCCAATCCAGCTGACTCATTTGCCTTCGCACCACGGGTCAACGCGGTAGCAACCGCAATCCACCATTCACCAAAAAACTCTCGCTCATGAACCACCACCCCGTAATGGCCGCGCTCTACGACACCCACGAACAAGCCGAGCATGCCGTCAAGAAACTTCAGCACCAAGGGTATGACATGCAGCAGCTTTCCATCGTGGGCCGCGACTACCACTCCGAAGAAAACGTGGTGGGCTACTACAACATGGGCGACCGCATGCTGAAGTGGGGCGGCAACGGGGCGTTTTGGGGCAGCATCTGGGGGATGCTTTTCGGCTCCGCCTTTATCCTGATTCCGGGCGTGGGGCCCCTGCTCCTGGCCGGGCCGCTGGTGGGCATGTTGGTGGGGGCGCTGGAAGGGGCCGTAGTGGTGGGCGGCGTGAGTGCCCTGGGCGCGGCGCTGGCCAGCCTGGGCATTCCCGACGACACCATCGTGGAATACGAAACCGAAATCAAGGTGGGCAAATACATGCTGCTCGCTCACGGCACCCCGGCCGAAGTGGAGCGGGCCCGGGAAATTCTCGGGGTGGCCTCCACTGCCGTGATCTAGCCGTCTGGCGGCACCTCATTTCCTTTTAGCCCCATGAAAGTTGCCGTATTCAGCACGCTGGCCTTTGAGCGCCCCTTCCTGGAACGGGCCAACGAAAGGCGGCACGAGCTGCACTTTCTTGAGGCCAGCCTGGGCGCCAACACGGTGGCCCTGGCGCAGGGCTCGGAGGCGGTGTGCGTGTTCACACCCGACGACGTTTCGGCCCCCGTGCTGGAACAGTTTCGGGGGCACGGTGTGCGCTACATCGCCGTGCGCGGCACCGGCCACGACAACGTGGACCTGTCCGCCGCCCGCCGCCTGGGCCTGCAAGTGGCCAACGTGCCCGACTACTCGCCCCACGCCATTGCCGAGCACGCCGTGGCGCTGATGCTGGCCCTGTGCCGGCATTTGCGCCAGGCCGACCAGCAGCTGCGGGTCAACGATTTCTGCCTTGACAAACTCATCGGCTTTGATTTATTTGGCAAAACAGTGGGCATCCTGGGCGTAGGCGGTATCGGCGGGGTGGTAGCGGGCATTTTGCACGGCTTCGGCTGCCAACTACTGGGCGTGGACATGCAGCCTAACCTGGAACTGACCCGGCGCTACGGCCTGGAATACGTGAGCCTGCCGGAGCTCTGCGCCCGCGCCGACATCATCACGGTGCACACGCCCCTCAACCCCGAAACCCGGCACCTGATTGACGAGGAGCTGCTGGGCCGCATGAAGCGCGGGGTGATGCTGATAAACACCGGCCGGGGCGGGGTGCTCGACACGGCAGCCGCGCTGCGCGCCCTCGATTCGGGCCAGCTCGGCTACCTCGGCCTAGACGTGTACGAGAACGAAAGAGGGCTGTTTTTCATCAACCACACCACCGACCAGCTGCGTGATAAAACGTTCGCGCGCCTGCTTACTTACCCCAATGTTTTCGTCACCGGGCACCAAGCCTACCTCACCCGCGAAGCCCTCACCAACATCGCCAACACGACGGTGGCCAGCCTGGACGCCTGGGCCAGCGGCACTACGGCCGAGCACGAGCTATAAACCAATTGGTCAACTGGTTTCAGCACTCTTCTCTTTCAGCCATGAAAAACACCGCCTTCCTCCTGGCCTTCCCGATGCTTGCCGGAATCAGGGGCGCGGCCCAAGCGTAAGCCCAAACCGGCAAGCCTAAACCCAACAGCAAGTCCGCCCAGGCCTATTGTCTGATGGAGGACGGCAACATGTTGGTGGTGAAAGACGACAAAGTGACCCCTATGACGGTCACGCTGACCATGGACGATGGCTCGCTGTGCATGCCCGACGGCACTGCCAAAGCAGGCAGGGCCGCACCATGATGTTGAGGGAAGGCCAGAGCAAGGTGATGGACGGAACGGTGACTATGTACCCCAATGAGCATCCGGGCCACCAAATCCCCCGCCTGAAAATGCAAGTCATACAGGGCGAGCTCCCCAGCTTTGTGAGATGGTTTTTGGCAACATGACAAAAATCAGGTAGTGAGGAAATTATTGTCAAGGCATTAGTAAAAGATAAAGGCAAGTTTCGCTTACCGCTTTTCGTAAGCTGCCCCAGCCCCCTCTTCTATGTAACCCCTGGAAACCCTCACGCAGCTTCCCCTCGCTAAGTACGTGGTGGATACCGTGATTACGGCCATCCTCAACGCTTGCGAAGTTGGGGCCCACCCCGTGAATAACCACCTGCGCGTGGCTACGACCAGCGGCCGATAGTTGGCTTCCCTTTTCCTTGTTTCCAAACGCACATGAATCAAGATCTGCAAGGCAAAACGGCTCTGGTTACCGGGGCCGCCGCGGGCATCGGCAAAGCCGTGGCGCTGCTCTACGGGCAGCACGGGGCTAACGTGATGGTCTCGGATATCGACGACGCCCAAGGCCGGCAGGTGGTTGCGCAGTTGCAAGCTGCCGGCGCCAACGCCCGGTTTTACCGGGCCGATGTGGGCGACCCCGCCCAGTGCCGCCAGTTGGTGCAGGAAACCGTGGCCGCCTTTGGCACACTCGACACGGCCTGCAACAACGCCGGCATCACCGGTGAGCTGAGCCTCACGGCCGACTACTCGCTCGAAGGCTGGCAACGCATTATTAATGTTAACCTTAACAGCGTGTTTTTCTGCCTCAAATACGAGCTGGAAGTGATGCTGAAGCAAGGAAGGGGCTCCATAATCAATATGTCCTCCATTCTGGGGCAGGTGGGCACGCCCACCCTAGCAGGCTACGTCACGGCTAAGCACGGCGTGGTGGGCCTCACCCAAACAGCGGCTATCGAGTACGCCGCGCAGGGCATCCGAATCAACGCCGTGGGTCCCGGCTACATCGACACGCCGCTGCTAAAGAATTTCACTCCCGAGAGCAAGCAGCAGCTGGCGGCTCTGCACCCCATCGGCCGCCTGGGCCGGGCCGAAGAGGTGGCCGAGTTAGTCATCTGGCTCAGTTCGGACAAGGCCTCCTTCGTGACTGGCGCCTACTACTCGGTGGACGGGGGCTACCTGGCCAAATAAGCACACATCTTTTCAGCCCTTACCCCTTATCCCGATGAAAAAACTCGAGTCCCAACTGCAGGCCACCCTCGCCGAAAGCCTGCAAGCCAACCTACATGACCTCAGCGGGAAGCACGCGAAAAAGCTGCAAAAAACCGTCGCTAGCGCGGCTAAAAAAATAGCCAGAAAGTTCGCGAAGCTAATGGCCAAAGAGCGCAAAGCTGGCAAAGCGGCCGCCACAAAAGCCGTTCCGCCGGGGCTCAGAAAGGCTGCTGCCCGCCGCGTGGGCCAGCACGCCCCCCGGCTAGCCACCCACAAAAAAGTTGGTTCGGCAGCTCCCAGCAGCTAACGCGCCCCTGATGATTGATTATTCGCCGTTCCCGGCCTACACACTTCCCATCACCACCCTGTTCGTGGACATCGGGGGCGTGTTGCTCACCAACGGCTGCGGCCTACGCGCTAACTGGCAACTACCACCTTCGCCTTGGATTGGGCCGAAATAGAGCAGCAGCACCCGACCTCCAGCACCTGCGAGCTGGGCCAGCTCAGCCTGGCCGACTTGCTCAGGCGCGTGGTGTTTTACCGGCCACATTTGTTTTAGCATAATTAATTTTCAATGCTTTATGCTCGCTCAGTCACGACCCTAACCCGGGATACTGATGCGGCGTCTGGAAGTCAAGCATAACCTGAAAATAGCCGTGGTCAGCAACGAGGGGTAGGGCATTCCGAGTCGGCACTGTTGGTTGCTGGACGCATCCACTACGGTGGGGGTCTCACGGGACCAGGCCGCCGTGGGCACGGCGTATTGGACCGGGCCCTTCTGCGCTAGCAGCAGCTGTAGCAGCTCACCGGGGGGGCCACCGGCCATCAACACGGCCTGCGCCGCCAACCCCAGCCGGTGCAGGCCCCGGGCCACGTTGATGCCGCCACCGCCCGGCGCCGCTTGCGGCGTCTCGCAGCGCAGCTTTTGCTCCGGCACCAAGCACGGTACGACGGTGCTTCTATACAGTTATACGGTGGCCGGGTTCAGGGTGAGGGTGACGACGCTCATGCCAGCCAGGGACACGGCCGGCAATGGACGCCCCGGCGGCCGCTGGTCCTCCCCGCTGTACTGCTCGCCTAGTGCGTTGCGAAGTTGCTACGCCAACACTAGCGCTCATGCCTAAGCTATATAGTTCCATTGTGAGGTGGGTAGGGTCACGGGTAAAGCTAGTGGGGTTGTTTTGCCACTGGGCACAGACGAATTCGTGGGGCGTTAGCCCCCTCAAGGTCTTCAGGCGCTTGGCGTGGTTACGGGCCAGCAAAAAGGCTTGCAGGTGCTGATTGAGTTCGTCGGTGGTCTGGTAATGAAAGCGCTGCACGGCCGCCTCTTTGCGGGTGCGGTTCATGCGTTCAACTTGGCCGTTGGTCCAGGGGTGCGCCGGTTTGGTCAGCCAGTACGCCACGCCGTGTTCTCGGCCGATGCGGGCACAGCTGCCGGCAGGAATTAGTGCGGCTGAGGCGTGAATTACACCCCGTTGTCGGTCAAGACGGTGTGCGCCCGATAAGACAATTTGTCGAGCACCCGGCGCAGGAATTCGGCCGCCACCACGCGCCTGGCCCGCGGATGCCGTTCGGCAAAGGCCGCTTTGCTGGTGCGGTCGATGGTCACAAAAAGGTGTTGCTTACCTTCCTCGGTCGGCACTTCCGCGAAATCGACGCGCGGGTAGCCAAAGGGGAACCTTTGCATTTCTTCTTCGGCGGACTTTGCCCGGCTTCGTTTAGCGACTGACGCCGTGGCGCTGAACGAAGCGGTGCAGCGCCGACCGCGACAAGTGCGGAATGGTGGCCTGCAGCGCGCACAGGCAATCGTCCAGTGCCAGCCGGGTGTGCCGGCGAAAGGCCACGGCGATGGCTTCTTGCCCGGGGCTAAGCACCGTTGGTGGCCGGTTCAGACCCCGTGCGCGCATCCAGGACGCCGGGACGCTGGCGCCACTTGGCCCCCGTTTTTG